>JBATYG010000093.1:0-7595 GCA_049673945.1 Occallatibacter sp. | reverse complement strand
ATGGCAGCAGAACAGTGGGAAGAGAAGCGCGAATATCCGCGCCCTCCTCGGGCAATGCCTTTGCAGCTGTACGAAGTTGTCCCATTAGACCACAAACTCTGCCGACGGGTACAGAACCTTTGCGCGGCGCCAGTCGCGCACACGACAACTCACGCGATCAGGAATTGATGAGAAAGGAGATCTCGAAGATGAAGCCTAATGAACCCAGTCGCACAGCCCTGATCATCGCCCGTGCCCTTTCCCCCTACCCGTCAGGGGTCAGGGAGCTGTTCTGGCGCGGAGCGAGCCGAGGGCGACGCCGCCGAGGGCGAAGAGCATGGGGAAGCACTCGATGGTGTAGCGGGCCTCGGGCGGGCAGATGGTGAAAAGCATTGCTGAGCGCAGGAGCATGTAGGCGAGCATCCAGGCGGCCATGCGAGGGCGCAGAAAGAGGCCCCAAATTCCAAGGACAAGATAGAGAGCGTTGAGCGCGGCCCAGGCGTAGCTGAAGCGCGTTTCGGCGTAGTGGTGCGCGTAAACCCACCAGTCGAGATCGATGGGGAGGTTTTCGACGCGGGGGCGCAACCACATGTCGGCGACGCGGCCGAGAGGCAGCCAGAGATGGTAGCGGAGAGGGTGCGCGTCGATGCGCTGCTGGGCGAGGCTTGCGAAGCCGGCGTCGATGGATGGAGTGAGATCGTAACCGTTGGCGTTGTACTGGGCTGCGAGGGCGGCGGTCTGGCTGAACTGTGCGGGCGAGTCAAAGGCGCGCGCGGGAAGTTGGGCGATGTCGAGGGTATCGCCGGGAACGTTCCAGGCGATGGCGTAGGTGGAGACGAAGTCGAGGCACCAGGTCTTGACCCAGCGGTCCCAGCCGGGGGTGATGGGATCTCCCGGATCGGTGGCGGATTTGGGCGCGAGGGGCTGAAAGACGTGAAAGACGCGGGCGTTGCGGATGGTCCACGCTGCGAATGGCGCGAGCGCAAGGACGGTGCAAACGACGGCGATACGCACGATGCGGGCGCGTGCGGCGGATGAGGCGCGGCGGAAGGGCCAGAGCATTGCCGGGGCGAGCGCGACGGCGGCAAGGAGGCCATCTGGCCGGAGAAGGGCGGCGAACGTGACGGCGAAGGTGAAGGCAAGAGCGGTGGCCCAGCGCGGATGGCGGCGAAAGCGCACCGCGGACCAGAGACCGAGTGAGAGGACGAAGAGCGTCGGGCCTTCAGTGAGCGGGCTTGCCGCATAAATGGCGGTGAAGGGGCAGAGGGCGGCGAGCCACAGGGCGCAGTGGAAGGAGCGGGTTTTGAATGCCTCGGGAGCGATGAGACGGGCGAAGTCGGCAATGAGCAGGCAGGTGGCGAGGTCAAGCGCGATCTGGAAAAAGGCGACGAAGGCGTAGTTCTGCATGCCGAAGAGGCTGAACAAGAGGGCGAGGAAAAGCGGATAGCCGGGAAGACGGATGAGCGTGGGGAACGTCTGGCCGGTGGCGAGAGTGATGCTGTAGCTGCAGTGCAGAAGCAGATTTTTAGCGATGCCGCCGTAGACGAGGGGATCGCCATTGACCTCGAAGCAATGGCGGAAGAACCAGATGCGCAGTGCAGCGCCGGCGAGGAGCGCGAGGGCGGGAGAAAGAAAAGAGCGCGCGGGGCCGGCAGCGGATTGCGGGATTGAGTGCCTCAGGGCGTCGCTTTTCATAGGATTCGTCCTGTATAGCGTAGATGATGGGCGGGGTTTGGCTCACGTAGAATCAGAGATTGGGCATGCTCGATAAGCAAATCTTTTTCGATCCTCACCGAAAGCGCTGGAAGCGCCTGCGCCGGATTCTCGATGTCGCGGCCGTGGCGATAACGCTGGTGCTGGCGGGATTCATCTTCAACATTCTGCGCAGCCAGCCGCTGCCCGAGCTGCTGCTGCCATCGCTGAAACGCAACTACAAAGCGGTGGCGGACCGCACGACGCCGCGGCCGGCGCTGCGCCCGACACGGCGCAAGTCGGATCGGCAGCCATCGACGATTCCATTCAACACGGGCGAGGGGCTGAGGGCGGCTTACTACGTGCCGTATGACGCGTCGAGCTATGCCGCGTTCAAGCAGCATATCCACCAGATCGATCTGCTGTTTCCGGAGTGGCTGCATGTGGACGGGTCGCAGCCGGTGCTGAAGATTTTCGACAACGAAACGCACCTGACTTATCCGGTGATCAGCGGACAAACGGTGCACGATCCGGACGACCTGGGAAGGATCAAGCGGGCGATCGCGGACGCTCACGAGGATACGGAAGTTTTTCCGCACTTGAACAATTACAACTCGAGCGCGCAGATCTGGGATGCAAAGGTGGGCGATCTGCTTGGCGATGAGGACAATCGCGCATCGCTGCGGAAGCAGATCGTGCAGTTCCTGACAGCGTACCCGGCCTACCACGGACTCTCGCTGGATTTCGAAAGTCTCGCCGACGACGCGATTCCGGGATACACGACGTTCATTCAGGAGCTGTATGGCGATCTGCACGCACGGGGGCTGCGGCTCTATGTGACGGCGGCGGCGGGGACGAGCGACGCGCTGTTGAAGCAAATTGCGGCCAACAGCGACGGCGTTGTGCTGATGAATTATGACGAGCACGAGGCGGAGAGCGATCCGGGGCCGATTGCGAGCCAGAACTGGTTCGTGGCCAACCTGGTGCGCGTTCTGAAGGTGGTGCCGAAGGAAAAACTGATCTGCGCGGTGGGCAACTACGGATACGACTGGACGCTGACGATTCCGCCGAAGCCAAAGCTGGGACAGAAGGCGGCGAAGCCGCAGGTGGTGGATACGACGGACCTGTCAGTCTCCGACGTCTGGCAGCGGGCCTCGGATGCAGATGCGGACCTGAATCTCGATTACGACACGCTGAATCCCCATTTCGAATACATCGACGAAGACAACAATCAGAAGCACGTGGTGTGGTTTCTGGATGGGGTGACGCTGCTGAACGAGATGCGCGCGGCGCGCGGGCTGGGATTGCAGACCTTCGCGCTGTGGCGGTTGGGCTGGGAAGACAGCTCGCTGTGGAATGTATGGGACAAGCCGATGCATCCCGAATCGCTGGACGCGCTAGGGGCGGTGTCGCCGGGCCATGACGTGAACGTGGAAGGCGAAGGCGACATCATGCGGGTTACGGGGCTTCCGCGCGTGGGCAAGCGGACGGTGGAAGTGGACACGGACGAGCCCGACCTGCGGAAGCGGCTGATCATCGACGAGCATATGGACGTGTATCCGCAGAATTACACGATCAGCTATTACGGATATCAGCCAAACAAGGTTGCGATTTCTTTTGATGACGGACCCGATCCGAAGTGGACGCCGAAGATCCTGGACATCCTGGACAAGAAGGGCGTGAAGGGAACGTTTTTGATCATCGGCGAAGAGGCGCTCGAGAACGTGGGCATCTTGCGGCGGGAGGTGCGCGAAGGCCACGAGCTCGGAAACCATACTTATACACATCCGGATATCACCAACATTTCGCCGCGGCAGCTCGATCTTGAATTGCGGCTGACGGAGCAGCTTTTTGCGAGCAAGCTGCGGGTGCGGCCGGTGTATTTCCGTCCTCCCTATGACATTGACGAGGAGCCGGACACCGATGACCAGGCGGCGCCAGTTGTGCAAGCGCAGCGAGCCGGGTACATCGTGGTCGGCAACAAGATCGACACGGACGACTGGGACGAGCGGGTGCGGAAGACGCCGGAAGAGATTTCGGAGTCGGTTCTGAGCCAGTTGACGCGGATGAAGACGAAGCCGCAGTTCCGGGGCTCGGTCATTCTGATGCATGATGGGGGCGGCGACCGGTCGGCGACATTGGCGGCGCTGCCGGTGCTGATCGACACGCTGCGCGCGCACGGATACACGTTTGTGCCGGTGTCGGCGCTGATCGGGAAGACGCAGGGCGAGGTGATGCCGGAGCTGACGTTCTGGCAGTGGGTGCGGTCGATTCCCGACGCGATTGCGTTTTCGACGCTGGCGATCATCGGCAACTTCATCGTGATGGTGTTCTTTGTCGGCGATGTGCTGATGAGTGCGCGGCTGGTGCTGGTGGGCATCTTCGCGGTGATCGACCGGCTGCGGCCGCACAGGCAGGCAGCGGCGGGCTTTAATCCGCGGATTGCAGTGCTGGTGCCGGCTTACAACGAGGAGAAGGTAATCGTGCGAACGGTGCGGTCGGTGCTGCACTCGGCGTACGAGAATCTGCGGGTCATCGTGATCGACGACGGATCGAGCGATAACACCTATGAAGCGGCGCGCGAGGCGTTTGCCAAGGAGATTGCGACCGGGCGCGTCGCAGTGCTGACGAAGGAAAACGGCGGCAAGGCCGCGGCGCTGAATTATGCGCTGCAGCGGCTCGATGAAGAGTTCTATGTGGGCATCGATGCGGACACGCTGATCGCTTCGGATGCGATTTCGAAGCTGATTCCACACTTCGAGGATCCGCTGGTGGGCGCGGTGGCGGGCAACGCGAAGGTTGGCAACCGCGTGAACCTGTGGACGCGGTGGCAGGCGCTTGAGTACATCACGAGCCAGAACTTCGAACGGCGCGCGCTGAACCTGTTCAACGTGGTGACGGTGGTGCCGGGCGCGATTGGCGCGTGGCGTACGGAGCCAGTGAAGAAGGCCGGCGGGTATCCGCTGAACACCGTGGCTGAAGATGCCGATCTGACGATGGGTTTGCTCGAGCGGAAATACAAAGTGGTGTACGAGGATCGCGCGCTCGCGTTCACGGAAGCTCCGATTGATGCGAGCGGGCTGATGCGGCAGCGGTTCCGGTGGTCGTTTGGCACCCTGCAGGCGGTGTGGAAACACAGACTCGCCTTTGTGCGGAACAAGGCGATGGGATTGTTTGCGCTGCCGAATATTCTCGTTTTCCAGATGCTTCTACCGCTGGTGTCGCCGTTTATCGACCTGATGTTTCTAGCCGGCGTGGCGCATTACCTGGTTGACCGGCACTACCACCCGGAGGCGGCCTCGTCAGCAAGCTTCATGAAGCTGGTGACGTACTTCGTGGCCTTTCTGCTGATCGATTTCGTGACGTCGGCGGTGGCGTTCAGTCTGGAGCGCCGTCACCCGGCGAACAAAGGCGACGGATGGCTTCTCTTCCACATCTGGCTGCAGCGGTTTGCATATCGCCAGGTGTTCTCGATTGTGCTCTTCAAGACGCTGATGCGGGCGATCGACGGCAAACCCTTCAACTGGGAGAAGCTGGAGCGCACGGCAAAGATGAGCAAGCAGACCGAGGCGCTGACGGAGACGCGCTGAGGCAGTTCACAGTTCATCGGTGGTGGCTGCCGCCTGAGGAATGACCACCGCCTGACGAATGGCTGCCGCCTGAGGAGTGGCCGCCGCTGAAGGATGAGTGTCCGCCGCCGCCAAAGTTCTCATGCGGCGCGCGGGGAGCTTTCCAACCGCCGCCTGGGTTACCCCAGCCGCTGTGTCCGCCGCCGTTATAGCTGTAGCTCTGCGGTGCGCGGCCACCACCAAAGCTGCCGGAGTTGTTGTGGCCTCCGCCGAAGAGGTGGAAGCCGCCGGAGCGCTGCTGGGGCTGACTCCAGGTTTGATTTCCGCCGCGGAACGCGTTGGAGCCGCCATATCCATCGGACCCGCTGTAGTCGCGGTCGTTATTGCCGAGGGGGCTGCGCGGGACGCTATGCTGCGGGGCACGGTAGTTCTGCGAGGTGCTGCCGGAGAAAGCCATGCCGGGGCGGCTGATGTGGTTGTCGCGCGGAAAGGCCGAGGCTCCGGAGTTGAAGTGCTGGCCATTGAACTGGCCGCGACTGTTGAATTGCTCGTGCTGGAATTGCTGACCGCCGAATTGCTGTGGACGCGCGGCGAATGCCTGCTGCGTGGGTGCAGAGGGCCTGCCGTAAATCTGATTGCGTGAAGGAAAGCCGCGGTTGAAGCCTTCCTGCGTGCGGGCGTCGTGCAAACGCTCGACAGGGCGGTTGACGGGACCACCGGTGGGATGAGGATAGTTGCCGCGATTGAAGCTGTTGCCGGCGGATTGATAGCGGTTGTTGCCGTATCCGCCGTTGTGGCCCCAGCCGTAGTTGCCGCCGCCGTGGATGGGGTGCGGATAGCGGGCCCAGGCACGCGGGCCGCCGTTGGGAAAGCCCCAGTCGCGGACGGAGTAGCTTGCGGTGCAGTAGTCGTTGTGATTGAAGAGAACGGAGTGGGCGAACCAATCGAGGCCCCAGCCGAGCCATCCCCAGGGCGTGCCGAGGAAGGCGGACATGGCGAAGCTGAGCCCGTATTGCACGGGTGATGAGCCGAAGAAGGAGCCGACCTGGCCGACTGCACCGAGCCAGGAGAAGCCGGGGTAAGGATTGACGGGCGCTCCGTAGACGGCCCAGGGATTATAGGTGGGCACATAGACGACCTGCGGGTTGGCCGGGGCGATGTCGATGTAGCCCTGGTTCTGCTCGACGTCGGCCTGAGGAGTGCTCTGGAGATTGCCCGCCCCCTCGGCGCGCTGGCGCATGACCTGGATGGTCTGAAGGACATCCTGCGGTTGGTTGTAGTAGGCGTTGCCAAGGGCGGTCGTCCACTGCAGGTTGCGGTCGAGCATGGAGAGCACCTGGGGGAAGGCGGTGAGCGCCTTGACGGATGGGTCCCAGTTGGATTGCGTGTCGGCAGCCGCGGCGATCTGCTCAGGCGCGGCGTTGCCCATGGACTGGAGCCACTGATCGGCGGCCGCGATCTGCGCGGGATAAGTGGAAGCGGCGAGGATCTGCGCGATGAGCGCGTCCGGATAAAGCGCAACTGGCGCAATGAGCTGCGCTAGCTGGTCGGCGCTAAGCGGCTGCTCGGTGGGCTGGGCGTTGTATTGCTGCTGGGCGGGAATGTCGGCGTAAGCCTGCTGCTGCGGATAATTCTGCGAATATTGCTGGCCGGGGTTGTACTGGCCTGAGTTGTATTGGCCTGCGCCATATTGGCCGGATCCGTATTGCTGGCCTGCGGGCGAGTAGGAGGGGATGGGCTCGGGCTGCACAGAACCGGAAGAGGCGGGGCCCGAAGAGACGGGGCCGGTCGGGTCGTCATCGGGAGGCCAGTATTGCATCGACTGCTGTGCGCAAAGAGGCAGAGCGGCGGAGAGGACGAGCGCGAAGACCGGCAAACGATTGAGACTTCTCATTTTCCCCCTCGTGGGCTGCGCCTGGATGCGCTCACCCGAAGTAGCGCTCAAGTAACGATCAAATAACGATCGTTGGCTCAGGCCGGCGCGGCGTACTGTGCCTCGCGGTGCGAAACGCGGCGAAGAGTTATTGGTTCAGACCCCGCGGGGCGCGGTTAGTTTCGGCGGCGGGCATTGGGCTGGCGGAGAGCAGGGCGTGGCAGCGCAAGGGCAATCGGTCTACACTTGAGGGGTCATGGCCACTCTTTCACTTTCGACCGAAATTGAGCCGCGCTCGCCGAAGGGCGGCTTTAAGAATGAGCCTTTTACTGACTTCAAGAATCCCGAAACCGCCCGGAGGATGAAGGAAGCGCTCGAACGGGTGAGCGGACAGCTTGGCCGCGAGTACGACCTGGTGATTGGCGGCCACCGGATCAAAACCGCGGAGAAGATTCGCTCGGTGAATCCGGCACGGCCGGCGC
>JBATYG010000092.1:0-12230 GCA_049673945.1 Occallatibacter sp. | reverse complement strand
GTCACGGCCACTCCGTCCCTGGTCAACTTCAACCTCGTGCAGGGCGGAACCGCGCATGGCTCTACAGGAGTCAACATCACCACCACGTGGACCGGTTCCTTCTGCCTTATCGCCTGCACGATCAGCACCTACGCGTACTTCACAAGTGCGACGGCGGCGCTCTCCGGCGGCGGGACGCCCGCCACCAATATCCCCAGTTCCGCGGTCTCCGGCCAGGTCTCTACCGGCTCAAATTACAATCCGTTCACGAACACGGCGCCCATAGGCGGAGCGAGCGCCAGCCTCACCATCTTTCAGCAGGGCTACTTCCTCCTTAATCTCGGAGGATCGCGGACGGACGTGCTCAACCTCGAAATCAATCTCGCCAACCAGCCCACGCTCCCGGCGGGCACCTACTCTGGAATCCTCTACATCCAGGCCGAGTCACTCTAGCGCCTGCCCCTCAGAATTCTTCGCCGAAGGCCACCTCGCCGGGCACTGCCACCTGGTAGGCAGAGACGCGCCGCTCGAAAAAGTTGGTCAGCTCCTGCACATCCTGGAGATCCATGAAGGAAAACGGATTTTTTGTTTTGAAGACGGGGTCGATGCCGAGACGCATCAGCCGCGAGTCGGCGACATGGCCGAGATACTGCTTCATGTCCCGCAGCGACAGCCCGGCCACGCCGCCGGAAAGCAGGTCTTCCGCGAATTGGAGCTCGGCGTCGACGGCCTCGTGCATCATCTCCACGATCTGCCGCTCCAGATCGGCGTCCCAGAGATCGGGCTCCTGATCGCGCACGATTCGGACCACCTCGAAGGCGAATTCAAGGTGGCAGCTTTCGTCGCGGAAGACCCAGTTTGTACCGCCGGCGAGACCGTGCAGCAGGCCCTTGGAGCGGAAGAAGTAGACATAGGCGAAGGCTGCGAAAAAGAAAAGCCCCTCGATGCAGGAGGCAAAGCAGATCAGGTTGAGCAGGAACTCGCGCCTCTGGGCGCGGGTCTCCAAGTGATCGAGCTGCTGGATCGAGTCCATCCACTTCATGCAGAAGTCGGCCTTCTTGGCGATTGATGGAATGTTCTCGACGGCTGCGAACGCCGCGGCGCGCTCATCGGGGTCAGGCACGTAGTTATCGAGCAGAGTGAGGTAGAACTGCACGTGGACCGCTTCTTCAAAGAGCTGGCGGGAAAGGTAGAGCCGCGCCTCGGGAGAGTTCACATGCTTGTAGAGGTTGAGCACCAGGTTGTTGGACACGATGCTGTCGCCGGTGGCGAAAAACGCGACGAGCCGCTTGATGACGTGGACCTCGGCAGGCGAAATGCGCTGCTTGAGATCGGCGAGGTCGGTCTGGAAATCGACCTCTTCGACGGTCCACGTGTTCTTGATGCCATCGCGGAACATGTCATAGAAGACGGGGAAGCGCATGGGGCGCAGGGTGAGGCAAAGACCGGGGTCGAGAATATGCTCGGGGGCGGTCACAGAAGAAGAAGCGGGGCGCGCATCGGCGGGTGAAGACATGGGATTCACTCTCTTTTTCAGGCTGCAATGGGTTCAATCAATCGAAATGGTTTACTGGCAGGCTTCGCACGCGCCGGGATTCTCAAGCGAACAGGCCACAGCGTTTGCCGGCGAAACAGGGCTCACGCCGCGACCATTCCTTACGCCCTGCAGGGTGGCTTTCGCGATGCGTGTTGCGGGCCGTGAACGCAGGTAGTAGGTCGTCTTAAGCCCCTGCTTCCAGGCATACATGTACATGGAAGAGAGCTTGCCGATATTGGGTGATTCGGCAAAGAGATTAAGCGATTGCGACTGGTCGATGTAGGCGTTGCGTGCCGCCGCCATATCGACAAGCGCGCGCATGGGAACCTCCCACACAGTTCGGTAGAGCACGCGCAGCTCTTCGGGAATCTCGCCGAAACCCTGGATCGAGCCTTCGTCCATTTTGAGGCGCGCGCGCATCTCCGGTGTCCACAGCCCGCGCGCCTTCAGGTCTTCGACAAGGTAGCGGTTAACCTGGAGGAATTCGCCTGAGAGCGTCTCGCGCTTGAAGAGGTTGGAAATCTGCGGCTCGATGCACTCATAGCAGCCGGCAATCGAGGCAATGGTGGCGGTGGGGGCGATGGCAATCAGCAGGGAGTTGCGGACACCGCTCTTCAAGATGCGCTCACGGAGGGCATTCCACCGCTCCGGATGGGATGGCGTTACTTTCCAGAGGTCAAACTGGAAATCGCCGCCAGCCAGGCGCGTATCCCCAAAGGTCTCGTGCGGGCCAATTTTCTCAGCCAGCTCGCAGGATGCGCAAAGCGCTGCGTAGTAGATCTCCTCCTGGATGCGCGTTGAGAGTTCGAGGGCTTCGGGCGAGTCGAAGGGAAGCTGCAACTGGAAGAAGACATCCTGCAGGCCCATTATGCCGAGGCCCACGGGACGCCACCGCACGTTGGAGCTTGCCGCCTGACCGATCGGGTAGTAGTTGATGTCGATGACGCGATCGAGCATCGGAATTGCCGCCTGCACGGTGCCGACAAGCTTTGCGAAATCGAAACGCAGACGCCCGGTGGCGTCAGCGATGACATGCCGCGCGAGGTTGATGGAGCCGAGGTTGCAGACGGCGACCTGGTCGCTCGACGTCACCTCAGTGATCTCGGTGCAGAGGTTGGACAGATGTACGACATTTCCGGGTTTTCCGGTCTGGTTGCACTTGAGGTTCGTCGAGTCCTTGAAGGTCATCCAGGCGTTGCCGGTTTCGGCGAGGGTGCGCATCATGCGCGCATAGAGATCGCGCGCCTTGATCTGCCTGCCGTAGAGTTGATCGGCTTCGGCCATCTCATACGCGCGGTCGAAGTCCTCGCCATAGAGATCGGGCAGGTGGGGAACATGCTTGGGATCGAAGAGCGACCACAGGCCGTCTTCCTCGACGCGGCGCATGAACAGATCGGGAATCCAGTTGGCGAGATTGAGATTGTAGGTGCGCCGCGAAAGGTCGCCGGTGTTGTCGCGCAGCTCAAGAAACTGCTCAATGTCGGCATGCCAGGGCTCGAGATAGACGCAGCAGGCACCCTTTCTTTTGCCGCCCTGGTTGACGGCAGCCACGGAGCTGTCGAGCGTTCTGAGCCACGGAACGATCCCGTTGGAAAGCCCGTTGGTGGCACGAATCAACGAGCCCTCTGAGCGCACGCGATGGAAGGCCAGCCCGATGCCGCCGGAGAACTTTGAGAGCATGGCCACCTCTTTATAGGTGTCGTAGATGCTTTCGAGCGAGTCCAGAGGGGAGTCATGGAGATAGCAGGATGACATCTGCGCATGCTTCGTTCCCGCGTTGAACAATGTGGGCGACGAAGGAAGGTAGTCGAGGGATGCAATGAGGCGGTAGAACTCGATGGCTTCGTGCGGTGTGCCGGCGAGGCCACAGGCGACGCGCAGGAAGAAGTGCTGTGGGGTTTCAATAACCTTGCGCGAGAGCGGATCGCGGAGGAGATAGCGATCGTAGACGGTGCGCAGCCCAAAATACTCGAAGAGATCCGAATTGTCGTCGTTGATGGCGTGATTGAGCTTGCGCGCATGGGTCTGGACGAACTCCGCTGTGGCCCGGCTTACGACGCCCTGCTCGTGCCCGTAGGCAATCGACTGCGAAAAGGAATAGAGATTGAAGGCCGAAACCTCTTTCATGATGGTCGAAAGCAGCAGCCGCGCGGCGAGCCTCGAATACTGCGGCTCTTCGGCGATAAGTGAGGCCGCGGTATCGATTGAGATGGCATCGAGCTCCCGCGTCGAGGCACCGTCATAGAGGCCGCCGATCGTCCTGGACGCGATGCGGATCGCATCGACGCTGGTGAGCCCATGGGCGCATCGCTGCACGGCGCGCACGATCTTGTTTACATCTACCGGCTCGAGCGATCCATTGCGCTTGCGCACATGCATCACCGGAGTCTCTTCCGGAACAGGAAATCCGGGATTGATATCGGAAAGGTTGGTTTGAAGCTGAATGCGATCTGCTGTTGTGGCCATCGGAGTGCTCCTTGGCCCCTGGAAACGCGAAGAAAACAACGGCAAATACCCCCTGGCAGGGATAAACAAGCCATTGCCACCTTCGTCTCCCCTCGGAGGCGCCAGTGATTCTTTCCGTGGCAGGTCTTCGGACTTTGCAGGCTCTTCCCTAATCGCCCGACTTCCCAGAGGCAGGCGCCTCCAGTGTCATCGTGGGGTTTCGTACCTGCTTACCGCTGCGGGGCAGTTCCGGAATTTCACCGGATTCCCTTTTCACTCTCCGTAGAGAGACCTCGGAATTGCTCAACTATAAGTGGGGTTCGCGCGGTGCGCAAGCCCATTAGTTGTGGATAAAGCGCAAAGTCCCCATCAGGACCAATAGACGGCCCAACACTCTCAATGCGTCGCTTTTTTGAGCAGGGTGGTAACCCATCCCTCGTCTGCCGCAGTTAACTCTCTCAGCGCGTAGGCGACCGGCCATCTTGACCCATCATCGAGGTTTGCCTTGTCGGTAAAGCCAAGCGTCGCGTATCTCGCCTTGAACTTGTGTGAGCTTTGAAAAAAGCACACAACATTTCCTTCGCTGGCATACGCAGGCATCCCATACCAGGTTTTTGGGCAGAGTTCCGGGGCCGTGGTTTTGATGATGGCGTGGAGCCGCTCCGCTATTGCGCGATCCGATTCGGGCATCTCGGCAATCTTCGCAAGCAGCTCTTCTTCCCCATCACACTTTGTCGCGCGCGCGCCTCGACGCTTTTCCGCCTGCAGCTCTTTGGCGCGTTCATTCATTGCCCTGCGCTCTTCATCTGTGAACCGCGCTTTCGCTTCGCCGGGCTCAGTGGTCCCGGCCGGCTTCTGAGTTTCCTCCCTCGATTTCATAAACCGCCTCCGAACCAGCATACTGCCGCTCCACATTAGTCCGCGATGGCGACGAAACCGGCAGCAAACGACACAACAACCGTCGCTAGTCTCGACAGATACCTAGTACCGATACCTGGTCCCGAACCGAAAAGTCGGCAGCGGGGAAGCTTGAGAGCTTAGGCGTGCACGGCTGCGGCTCCGGCGAAGGTAAGAGTAAGCACAGTAATGTCGTCCTGCTGGCCGAAGGCTTGCGCCGCGCGCGCAATGGCTTCGGCAGATTGGTTGCTGATGGTGCGTGTGCGGTCAAAGCCGAAAAGCTCGCCGCGTTGATTCTGCGCCTCTACGATGCCATCGGAGACAAGCAGCAGGGAATCGCCTTCGATCAGTTGAAATCGCGTGGCGTCAAAAATGATTCCCGAAACAGCCCCCAGCGGCAGTGAGCCTTCCACCGCGACTTCTTGTCCGTTGACATAAGGCGGCAGGTGACCGGCGTTCGCAAGTTCCACGCTTCCGCAGCTAGCGATGCGCAACACCTGGCAGGTCACAAGGCCTCGGCCTTGCAGGCGCTGGTTAAGCAGTGCCAGAATCTCGCCCGGTTCGCTGGTGAATTGGAATGCAGTGCGAATCGCACCCACAATCAGGGCGGAGAGCATGCCGGCCTTCAGGCCTTTGCCCGCCACGTCTCCCACCACGATCAATGTGCTCCCATCGCGAGCGTCGGGAAGAACCTGAAAGAAATCTCCACCCACTTCGCGAGAGGGAAGATAGACGCTCTGGATGGCGAGACCGGGCGTCCCCGGCAGCTTTTCGGGGATGAAATACTGTTGCACTTCGCGCGCCGAGGCCATCTCGCCGGCCAACTCAGCGCGATCCTGGGCAGTGCGTTGCTGATCGCGAAGAAGCAGGCCCATCAGGAGGATGATGACGCAAAGGGTTACAAACAACTCCGCACTCACGAGGAGGGAGGCCAGAGGGGAGATGCGCCTGCTAAAACTGGCTGCGCCGGAGATAAAAAAGACCATCATGAATGCGCCCCAGGCCATGCACAGCGCTGCAATCGGGATCATGGAACGCCGGATTCGGGTGTAGGGCCAGAATGCTACAAAAGGCGCAGCGGCGCAGGCCAGATTTCCGCAGATCGATGCATCGTAGGTCCGTTCAATCGCCGTGGCGAGCCCAAGTGACCAGTGCAGGGGAAGGAAAGTGCCGCACAGGGCTACTGCCGTTCGTATCGCATCGAGGCCGATCACGATCCAGAAGAACAGGGGCATGCGGCGGCCGGCCAGCACAAACACAATCCAGGTTCGCGAGAGAAGCACTAGCGCGGCGGCGGCGGTGTAGATTGCGAGGTCCACCCTGACGGAATAGCCGGCGAGTGTTGCGGAACTGTATCTTGCCGCGTAGATCGCCGCCAGGCCGAGAGAGCAAATGCTAAGCAGCAACAGGTCGTGCCGGAGGCGATCGAAAAGGAAAAGACCGAACAGCACAAATGCAAGCACGCCGATGATGGCGAAAAGGACAAGGTAATTTAAGAACCCGTGGATGCGCGACAGAACCTCTGCGGCGCGCAGCGCCTCAAGAATCTGCTGGTCTCCAGCCCGGATTGACAGCGGCGATGCCTCAACGTATCCGGAAAAGTCGGAATATCCATAAGTCATCCTTGCCGCCAGCGTTGCCCGTTGGAGAGCAGGAAGCAATTGCGGCGCGAGGAAGGAGCGGATCGTATCCGTGCTGTAATTGCCGCTGCCCAGATTGCCTGCGCCGCCAATCAGCTCGCCGTTTACGTAAAGCTCATAGGCGGCCGGTGCGCTTGCCTGGAGTGCGAGGTGCTCTGTCCCGTGCAGCGCACTCAGGTTCGCGTGGCAGCGCACCCAGATGCGCGGCTGGTTGGGGTTCCCCTTCCATTGCGTGTACGGCTGCCAGGCGGTCTCGTCGATATTGGGAGCGGCCCACGCGAGGTTGTCACCGGCGCGCCAGACGCACTGTTGCGGCGAAATAGTCTGGATGGATTGAGCGGCCAGGGAGACGGGCGGGAGGAGCAGCAGCAATGCGAGCTTACGCATGCAGCACCTCAGCGGGAGCGTATCGAAGGGCGTACGTTGAGAGACCTCGGAATTGCTCAACTATAAGTTTGGTTCAACCACAGCGCAAGCGCACTTGTGGATAATCCGCTCTCCACCTTTCTTGATTGAGATATCCAAAACAAAAACGACGGGAGTTTCTTCGCTCCCGCCGCTTTCCCTGATCCCTGTTCGCTGTCCCTCTTACTCGTACCGCAGGGCTTCAATCGGATCCAGCGTCGCCGCCTTCCATGCCGGATAGATGCCGAAGACGAGTCCGATGCCGCAGGAGACGAGAAATCCGGTTAACACCCACATTGTAGAGAGTGTCGCGGGGAGCCCGATGGGCAGGAAATAAATGATGTAAGTGATGACTGCGCCGAGCAAAATGCCGACAATACCGCCCACGGCGCAGAGCGTCACGGCTTCAGTTGTGAACTGCGTCAGCAGGGTTCGCTTGGTTGCGCCAATCGCCTTACGCACGCCGATTTCGCGAGTTCGCTCCGTCACAGAGACGAGCATGATGTTCATGACGCCGACGCCACCGACCATGAGGCCGACGCTTGAGACCGCAATCATGAAGAGGACGAGGCCGCCCGTGAGCTGATCCCAGAGCTTTGAGAGGGTATCGGGGCCGAATATCTCGAAGTCATCGGGATCCTGCACGTGCACCTTGCGCCGGATGCGGAGCAGCTCGCGAATCTCTTCCTGCACGAGCGCCTTGTTCTTCGGGTCGTCGTACTTGACGCTGACCCACAGGTCCTTGTCTTCCGGGTGCAGGTTGTGGAAGGTGCCCAGCGGAAAGTAGACGACATTGTCTTCGGGATTTTTGCCGCCGCCGAAGGGCTGCTTCCGCTTGTCCATTACGCCGATGACGGTATAGAGACCACTCTCGATGGCCACTTCCTTGCCGACAGCGGGCTGATCGCCAAAGAGCTGCTCCCAGGTGTCGTGCCCGAGGATGATTACATGCGCCGCGCGATGATCTTCCTGGTCGGTGTACATGCGGCCCTCGCGCAGAGTGAGGTTATTGACGTCGCTGACCTGCGCCGAATCACCTTGCAGGATGGTGCCCGCCACTTTTTTGTTGCCGTAGCGCACGCTGACCTGCCCGACGCGGAAAGCGCCGGTGTGCTGAAACCCTCCGTCAGCGGCGACGACGTGTGGCAATTGCCGCAGAGCCAGGACGTCGTCGAAGGTGAGCCGCTTGCGCGCGAGCATCTCGGCGGTAGGCCGCACGCCGATGACCGGCATGTGAAAGACCCAGATCACGTTGGTGCCGAGCGAGCTCACAAAATCAGAGACACGATTATTGAGGCCGTTGATGACCGACGAAATCGTGATGACCGTGGTTACGCCGATCACAATGCCGAGGATGGTCAACCCGGAACGCAGTTTATTGGTGCGCACCGTATCGAGCGCCATCTTGATCGATTCCCGCGTCTGCCCTTGCGCCATAACAGCTCTCAGTTCATCGTTCGTAGTTTTTAGTTCACAGTCGTCAGATTAGGGGCCGCTGACCACTGACAACTGCCGTTTTTACATTTCGGATCGCAACGCCACGATGGGATCCAAGCGTGCCGCTTTGCTTGCCGGATAGACGCCAAAGAAGATTCCCACGGCTGTGGCGAGAAAGAGCCCGAGGAAAATCGCCCACAACGGCACCGCAGTGGGAAAACCGACGACGAGGGTGATGATCTTGCCCACGAGGACGCCGCCCATCACACCAAAGGCTCCGCCGACCAGCGCGAGCGATGCACTCTCGATGAGAAACTGCATGAGCACGTCACGCTGCTTCGCACCAAGCGCCTTGCGCACGCCGATTTCGCGGGTACGCTCGGTGACGGAGACGAGCATGATGTTCATGATCACGACGCCGCCTACCACGAGCGCGATGGAGCCGAGGCCGAGCACAACCCATGCGAAGACGCCCAGCAACTGGTTGGCAATGTCGAGGAACGTATCGTTGGTGGTGAGGTCAAAATCATCGGGCTTGCCGGGCGCCACATGCCGCCGTGACCGCATGAGCACGCGCACGTGATCTTCGGCGCGCTCCATGGCGGCGGCTCCGCCTGAGGCCCGGATATAAACGTCGACCGAGTCGTTGTAGCCATAAATCTGCTGATAGGTGGTGATGGGAATCGCAACCCAATTGTCCTGCGACTGCCCGAGGGTTTTGCCCTGCCGGTCGCCGATGCCGACGATGGTGTAGGGCACACCGTCGACGCGAATCTCCTTGCCGAGCGGATCGCCGTTGCCCAGCAGATTGTCGACGATGTCATAGCCCACGATCACATTTTTCGTCGCGCTGGTTTCATCGATCGGCGTAAATCCCCTGCCTATCGCAATATCGATGTTGTTAAGCGACATCATTGTGGCCGTATATCCGCGCACGCTGGTGTTGTTGCTGGAATGCCCATTGGCCACGACGTTGGTGGACTTGTTCAGCAGCGCACCGACTTCGGTGCACTCCGTGCACTCTTCCTTGATGGCCTCGTAGTCGTCCATGCGAATGATTTTGCGCTTCTGGTAGCTGAGATATTCTTCGGCGGAGAAAATCACGCTCGGCATCCGGGTGACCGTGAAGACGTCTGCGCCATACCCGGAGAGTTTTGTGGAAACGTAGCGCTTGGCGCCCTGGACGAGGGTGAGCACCATAATTACGGACGCCACGCCCATGACGACGCCGATGAGGGTGAGGATCGAGCGCAGCTTGTTGGCCCACAAGGACTGTAGCGCGAGTTTGAAGGCCTCAATGAGCTTCATAATTCAACTTTCCTGAGAAAAAGGGCCTGGGAAAATGGCCTGGAAAAATGGCCTGGGAACGGGCTCGGGCAGAGCCGGCCCACGAACGGCCGCCCTTGACCTCTAGACCTCTTCCAGTTTAACGAAATCTCAACTCCGCTCCTGCCCGTTTCAGGGCTGTATTGTTTCGGAACGGCTTGCGGCGCCCTTCGCCCGGTTCGCCGTGGCAGCACGCAGCCTTCCACTGGACGTACGGATTCGCTTCCGGGCTGCAATCCCTGCATCCCGCGCTGCTTCCGTCACATTCTCATACGCGCGGCCGGGTTCGCTGGTTCCCGGTGGACCGGAAACCGCCAGGACGGCACGCTCTGCAAGTTTTAGTGCAGCGGGGCGGGACGCAGATGAGGGGGATAGGGATGATTGATAACCGCAATTCCGGAATTCATACATTGCTACGGAATTTAGAAGGTAGTTTATGAGCCCCGGATGAATTAGTTGGTGAGGGGTAGCGGAGAGACGAGGCAAACCATTGATTTCCGCTCAGATGCGAAATGCGCAAAGACGGCCGACTTTGGCGCGGGAATTGCAGTGTAATGCGTGTCGGAATACGTTGTACCCGTGCGGCTGGGGTCCGGTTCCGACTTCCCGGTCTGTTCAGCAAAGACGAAGAGACTCCGAAGCAAGCGCAAGGTAAGCGATCTTGATGAGTTCACAGAGAGTGAGCTCGAACAGGAGCTGCCATGAACCGCATTGCACGGTCATTTCTTGTTGTTTTCCTGATTCCCGCCTTAACCCAGCTTGTTCAACGCGCGTACGCGCAGAACGTATATGCGGCGCTGCACGGGACGGTTGAAGACACGTCGAGCTCTGTGATTCCCAACGCGACGGTGACGGTATTGAACACCAGCACGGGAATCACGACGGTGCGCACGAGCGACTCGAACGGGTACTACATCTTTACGCAGTTGCAGGTGGGCGGTCCGTACACAGTGACGGTGTCGGCGGTTGGTTTTCAGAACTTTGCGCAATCCGGCCTGACGCTGAATGTGAACGACAACCGCGAAGTGAACGCGAAGCTGCAGGTGGGTGCGACGGCGCAGACGGTGGAAGTGTCGGCGACGGCGGTTCAGGTGGAGACCTCGAACACGCAGCTCACCCAGGTCACGACGGCGGCACAACTGGAAGGGCTGCCGCTCGAGGGCCGCGATCCGACGGGGGTCCAGAAGCTCATGCCGGGTGTCATGGAGTCCTCCGACCGCTTCGGTTCCTTCGCCAGCAACGGCAGCCAGACGCCGCAGAATAACTACATCGTCAACGGCACGGACATCAACGATGGCGCGCTGCAGGATGTCGGGATCCGGGTGAATCCCGACGCGCTGCAAGAGGTTAACGTTGTCACCAGCACGCTGAATCCTGAGTTCGGCCGCAACTCGGGCGCCGTCGTGAACATGATTCTCAAATCGGGTACGAATGGGTTCCATGGGAGCGGGTTTGAGTTTTACCGCGACACGTTTTTGAACAACGGAAACTACTTCTCGCAGACGCGACCGGATTTTCACCAGAATCTCTATGGGGGAACGCTGGGCGGGCCGTTGTTCAAGAACAGGCTGTTCTTCTTTGCGGCGTACCAGGGATTGCGGAACCGGACGTCAGATACGGAGGTTTCGTCGACGCTGTCGAATGCGAACTTCCTGGGTGATTTCACGGCGGACTCGAATTATTTTACGGGCGGCTTGAACGGCGCGGGGCTCACGTCGAATCCGATTCCTTTTAGCATCGGCAGTTGCAGCGCCGGCGAGACCTGGGCCGATTGCTTCTCCAGCGGAACGGTCGTCATTCCGCAGACGGCATGGGACCCCATTGCGAGGAACATGATTGCAAAGTACGTGCCTCCGGGGAACTCGGGCGATGGGCTGTATACGTTCAACTCGCCCAACACGGATGCGCAGGATCAGGGCATTCTTCGGCTGGACTGGACGCCGACATCGAAGGATGCGATCTGGGCTTCGACGATCTTCCAATCGAGTCCGTCGACGAACGGGATTTCGTTTGGCGGAGGCACTCTTCCGGGATTCGGGATGCATGCGGCGGAGCACCTGAAGGTATTCAGCGGGTCGTATACGCACACGTTCAGCTCGAACAAGCTGAACGAGCTGCGCGGCGGCTATTACCGGCTCAACTATCCGTCGGTCATTCCTTCGCCGGTGCAGTCGCCGAGCTCTCTGGGATTCCAGATCACGCCGCAGCTCGCGCAGTCGGGTATCCCCTATATCTCGGTTGGCAATTACTTCGCCCTGGGCAACAGTTTTGAGGGACCGCAGCCCCGTATCGATAGCAACCTGACGTATGCGGACAACTTCTCATGGGTAAGAGGCAGCCACTCGCTGAAGTTCGGCGCGTTGTATGAGCAGTTCCGCGTGCACAATCCATTCGGATATCTGAATAACGGGTTTTACTCGTACAACGGAGGCGGATCTTATAGCTCAGGCGATCCGCTGATCGATTTCGCGTTGGGCATTCCCGACAGCTACGAGCAGGCGAATGATGGTTTTATCGATGCCGTATCGACAGAGCGCTACGCCTATGCGCAGGATAACTGGAAG
>JBATYG010000091.1:0-2458 GCA_049673945.1 Occallatibacter sp. | reverse complement strand
ATGCTGAGATAAGCCGGGCCCGCGCCCTGCGAGCTGACCTTATTGATAGCGGTCAGCATGCCGGGCGCCGCATCAATCGCAAAGGCGCTTACCGATCCACTGTTGCCGTCGAAATCGGCGACTTCATTCGCCGCATAGAGATATTTCTTCGACGGATGAATGGCGGTCCATGAGGGGCTCGCCGTCTTCGCCGCGAGCCTCGCATGCCCCAGCTCGCCTGTCGCCGGGTCGAAATCAAGAACGTAAATGCCTTCTCCATTGCCAAGATTGCCCACCGCATCGGTATAGTTTCCCACGAAGGCAAGCAGCTTCGCTGAGTTGCGCTGCGGCCGGGCCATGCTTGCGCTTTGCATCGCCGCCAGCGCCGTAGCGCCCTTGATAAAGGTGCGGCGCGAAACCGGCGCCATGCGGATGAACTCTGTCATTGAATGCTTCCTTTTTCCGGTCACACGACCAGCGCCAATGCCAGCGTGAAGAGCAGCCCGGCAACCGAGATGATCGTTTCGCAGATCGACCACGTCTTCAGCGTCTGCGGAACGCTCATGCCGAAATACTCCTTCACCAGCCAGAAGCCGCCGTCGTTCACGTGCGAGAAGATCAGTGCGCCGGCTCCGGTGGCAATTGCGAGCAACTCAGGTCGAACGCCCGTTGCGTGCAGCGCGATAGGGGCAACAATGCCTGCCGCGGTCGTCATCGCCACCGTCGATGACCCCGTAGCGAGACGCATCATGGCAGCCATCAGCCACGCCAGCACCAGCAGCGGCAGATGCTCATGCAGCGCGACACTCACAATCGCCTGCGAGACGCCGCTATCCTGCAGCACGCGGCCAAAGCCGCCGCCAGCCCCCACGAGCAGCGTGATCGTCGCCGTTGGCGCAAGGCACTCGTTGCTGAAGCGCAGAATGGTTGCCCGCGAAAAGCCCCTCATGCGGCCAAGCGTGAAGAAGCTCACAAGCACGCCGATCAACAGTGCCATATCGTCGTTGCCGATAAAGCGGATCGTCTGATTCACCCTGCTGCCCGCCGGCGCGAACGTGTCGGCCCAGCTGCCGATCAGCATCAGCAACACAGGCAACAGAATAGTGAACACAGTGATGCCAAAGGAAGGAAGAGGGCGGCTGGCGTCGTGTTCAACGAACTCCGCCGCGATCGCGTTCTCACCGGAAAGATGGATGTGCGGGGCGATGACCTTCGCGTAGAGCGGCCCTGCGAGCATCGCAGTTGGAATGCCGACGATGAGCGCGTAGAGAATCGTCCGTCCCACGTCTGCGCCAAATGCCGTCACCGCCAGCAGAGCCGCCGGATGCGGCGGGACCAAACCGTGCACCACAGAGAGCCCGGCGACCATCGGCAGCCCCACCATCACGAGCGATGTCCTGGTGCGCCGCGCCACAGTAAACGCGATAGGGATCAGCAGGACAAAGCCCACTTCAAAGAATGCCGGCAGCCCGACGATCAAGCCGATCACCATCATCGCCCAGTGCACGTTCTTTTCGCCGAAGATGCGAATGAGCGTATGCGCAATTTGATCGGCGCCGCCTGACTCCGCCATCATCTTGCCGAGCATCGTGCCCAGCGCGACCACAATGGCGATATGCCCCAGGGTAGCGCCCAGGCCCGACTCAAACGAATGCATCACCTGCGTGAGCGGCATGCCGGTTACGACGGCCAGCCCCAGCGAAACCAGGAACAGCGTGATAAACGGATTCAACTTGAAGACGGCAACCAGCAGAACCAGCAGGATGACAGCGGCAAGCGCCGAAGCAAGAAGGAAGACACTGTGCGGGTCGATCATGGCCTCCTGTAGGCTACGCAGTCGATCTCAACCTTGCAATCGACAACCATACTCGATACGACACACGCCCGCGCCGGAGGATGCTCGCCGAAGTACTCGCGAAAGACCGCATTGAACGACTGGAAATCGCGCGGATCGTCGAGCCAGACGCCGCAGCGCACCACATGCTCAGGCCCATAGCCTGCCTCTTTCAGGATCGTGAGCAGATTCTCGATCGCCTGACGCGCCTGCGGAAGAATGCCGCCCGACACCAGCTCGCCATTCACCATCGGCACCTGGCCGGAAACATGCAGCCATCCATCGGCCTCGACCGCTCGGGCAAACGGCAGATGCTGCCCGCCCGTTCCCTTGCCACCTTCCACGCCATATCGCCTGACACTCATCAAACCCACATCCCTTCACTGAATCCACGTTGTCTGCGCGCGCGGCAGAAAGCGGCCGGCGCGGCTCTCCGTTGCGCCTTCGGCGGTGTAAGAGAGGATGCCATTCACCCAAACCTTCATAATGCCGCGCGCCCTCTGCACCGGTTCGGCAAATGTTGCGGTGTCGATAATGTTCTCTGCATCGAAGAGCACCAAGTCGGCGTGATAACCCTCACGGATCAGACCGCGCCCCGCCAGGCCAAACCGCTGCGCCGGCATGCTGGTCATCTTGTGAATCGCC
>JBATYG010000090.1:0-6723 GCA_049673945.1 Occallatibacter sp. | reverse complement strand
CCGCCTCCGGCGCCATCATCAAAAACTCAGAGAACGGACTGTTGTGCCGCGTGATCACAAAGTGATAGGCATACACGCTTGATCCGTGCGGAATGACCAGCACGCGGCTTTTCTCCGCAAGGTCCGCAATTTTCGTCAGCTCCGTAATGCCTCCGCACCAGCCAACATCCGGCTGCAGAATATCCGCGCACTGCATCTCGAGCAGCATGCGAAAGCCCCACAATGTTCCCTCGTGCTCACCTGTCGCCACCTGCATGCCGGTCGGCATCCTGCGCTTCAGCTCGGCGTAGCCCCAATAGTCATCCGGCAGAAGAGCCTCCTCGATCCACTTGAGGCCAAATTTGGAGGCCTCCTGCGCTAACCGGACCGCATAGTCCAGATCGAGGCTCATCCAGCAGTCATACATCAGCCAGAAGTCGTCTCCCGTTCGCTGCCGCATCGATTCGAGCAGTGCAAGATTCTGCCGCAAGCCCTCTTCGCTCTCCGCTGGACCATGATGCAACGGCAGCTTTCCGCCCATGAAGCCCATCTGCTGCGCGAGATCCGGGCGCGCTCCAGTCGCGTAAAAGACAAGCTCGTCGCGCACCGGGCCGCCAAGCAGCTGATAGACCGGCTCACTTCGCAGCTTGCCCTTGAGATCCCACAGCGCAAGATCTACGGCACTGATCGCATTCAACACGATGCCCTTGCGCCCGTAAAACAGCGTCGAGCGGAACATCTGATCCCAGACGCGCTCAATATCATCCACCGGCGCGCCTTCCACAAAACGCGCCAGATGCTTTTCAACGATCCATGCTGCAGGTTCGCCGCCTGCGGTCACCGCGAAGCCAATCTCGCCGTTCTCCGCTTCCACTTCGACGACAAGCGTTCCCAGCACATCGAGCCCGAAGGATCGGCGGCTCTGGCGGTACTCGGGATAGATCGACATCGGCGTCGCGATGTGATCGTCAATCCAATGGCCTGCGCTCTGGTCGTGATAATCCGCGCCGCCGCCTCGAAAGACATATGCGCGCACTTCGCGGACGGTGTGGCCTGTCATGATCTCAGTTCCTTAAAGGACTTATCAGAACAACGCTGCACCGCTCGCAATTCTGCGCGAGCCGGAAGCCAAACAGGCGGCCATCCCTAGCGCCCGGTTGGACCCCCGGCCTCGTTCGCCGCGCAGAACCTACTCTTCGCGGACTACTGCTACCGGCCCAAGCAGGCCAGACGGCAGCAACGGCGAAGACGCGCGATACGGCTTCACATCGGCAAAGGTGTACTTCGTTGCGCCCGGCTGCTGATCGCCGATCAGGCGATTCACCCAGGCGTTCACTACCTTCACGCTGATCTGATTAGCTCCCGGTTTCAGCGCCGAGCTCACGTCCACGCGGTACGGCGCGTGCCACACGATGCCCAGGTCTTTGCCGTTCACCGTCACCTGGGCGAGGTTCTTCACATCGCCCAGATCGAGCCACAGGTGCGCGCCCTTCCTGAACCAGTCCTTCGGCGCCTGCAGCGTCTTGGTATACGTGCCGATTCCGGAGAAGTACTTCACCCCCGCATCGGAGCTGTCACTCCACGAGGAAAGTGAGTCCACTGTGATCGATGCCGGTGCGCCGCGGCCGGGCTCGAAGTTCACCGTCCACGGTCCTGCCACCGAGCTCAGCGTCGACTCGGTTGTCTTTGGCAGTGTGAACGCAGTCTGTTTCGTCGGCCTGCGGAAGACGACAAAGACCGTGCCCCACGGCTCCAGTTTCAGAGGCACCGTCGTGCGCCCATCGGCAATTTTGAAAGACACTAGCTTTGAGGTCCCCGTCTCCGCATACCAGAGCTCCGGAGCTTTGCCGGCTACGCGAAACGTCGCATCCACTGTGGCTCCGCTGTCGCCGCGGTTGTCCACAAAGTAGATATCACCGTCGCTCACCTTCCTGTGGACGAAGCGCAGCTCCGAGTCACCTTCCGGTTTCGTGTAGTCAAAGTCCCGCGGAACATTGAGCGCAGCGAAGACGTCGCCGAGGCTCTGCCCCGCGTAGACCTTGCCTTTGCCTACGCTGTGTATGCCCGTCCCATCGCCGAAGAGCTCCGTGTTCAACCGGCTGAACTCAGCCTGGTCATCGGCCTGGCTGGGATCGTCAGTCGGCTTCGGCCCTGCCACGATTGCGCCTTCATTCACCAGCTTCGCAATCGCTTTCAGCACCGGCAACGACATGTGCCTGCTGTAGGGGTCCAGTCCCAGCACCTTGTAGCTCATGCCGCTCTTCGTGGTGATACGGCCATCGTTCACGCTGAGCTCATGAATCAGCGCGTCCGCGTTGATGTAATCGAAGCCGTAGCCGGCCGGCACATCCGGCGACGTGTGCTCAAAGATTGCCGTCAGGTTCGAGTCCTCACCGTAGAAGTAAAGGAGGTCCGCCCCAAAGTGACCCTGCTGCAGCAGAAAGCTCGTGCGCGCCAGGTAGTTGACCCACGTGCCTGCCTGCTCTGCCCAGGTCTCGTTGCGGTTGAACCACTGCCCGAAAGGCCCGAGCGTCATTCCCGGCTTCTTGTCCACCAGCGGCTGATGCGCCGACTCGTGAATCACGAAACGGTTAATGCCGTTCAGGAATTCCTGGTCCGCTGTCGGTTTCAGCGTCGCCGGTGACCATGCCCAGGGCGCCGCCGCTGCGGTCATCGACTCAGCCGCGGCAATATTCTGCCCGTAGAGATGCGCCACCGAAGCGGACTCGCGATCGTCCGCGTTGTATCCGTACTGCTCCTTGTTCACGCCCGGCGTCTGCGTCCACATTGCGCTCATGGGCACTTCGTTGTACTTCTTCACTTCCATGCCATCGGCCACAAAGGCGCGCCCGGACTCGTGCGATTCCCCGTAGTGCCCCATGTGGTGCTCGTGCAGAATATCCTCTAGCTCGGCGTAGTGTTCGGTCGCAATCAGGTCGGCAATCGTCTTGCGGAAATCCCACAGGAACCGGTCGCTCGCCTCAGAACTCACCACCACGCGGCCGGCCAGCACCGGCATCCATGGCACCGGGTCGTAGCCACGCAGCTTCTTAAACTGCGCGATCATGTCGTCGGTCCAGTTCTGCGAGCCTGCTTCCCAGCTGTCGTTGATTACATAGCGGATACCCCGCTTGCCCATCAGGTCGGGGCCAACGGTCTGCTCGTAGCTGTCGAGATACTTTTCGAAGTAGTTCTTCACGAAGCCGCGATTCATCTTATCCACTTCAAGACCCGTCGCCTCGGCCGTGGCCGGATGGTTCGTAATGCCCAGCAGCGAGTAGCCGAAGCGCAGAACCACCCACTCGCCTGTCGGTGGCGTCCAGTCAAGCTTGCCGTCGGGGCTCATCTTCGATGTCAGGTCAATCACATCCGACTGGGCGATTGCGTTTTGCCCATCCACCTGCGGAGTCGCAAATTCGTAGAGATCGGGCACCGGAACGAATGCGGCCTTCTCTTCAAAGTGGTTGACCCGCGGCCCGGCGTGCAGCACCAGTTCTGCGATCTCGTAATCGGTGGGCGGCGGCGGAACCTTGAAGCCGAAAGAGCCGGGATCGATGCCCGAAGCCCACGCTGGAGGTTTCGGAGGAGCGGTGCGCTTGAAGACTACCCGGAAATACTTCGCCGTCACCGGCGCAAATGAAATCGTGTGCTCAGGCGAGCTCGGCCCTGCCAGCGAAGCCACACGATGGAAGTTCGTGCCGTCATCGCTCGCCTCCAGGCTCTTATCCGGGACACCCACCATGAACGCTTCAATAAAGTTCGGATCCGGCGTCACGTAGGTCAGGGCCTGAATCGTCTGCGGCTGCGGAAATTCATACTGAATCCATGATTCCTCGCCGACCGCCTTCCCCATGGGAAGTTTGGTCGTCTTCCCGAGATCTCCATCGGAAAGCATCGCTATATCCGGCGAGCCCCCGCTGTAGGTGATCTGCGGGCTCTGCATCGTTGTCGCAGCCGGCCGCTTATAGGCCACCACAACTGTGTCCTTGTAGTACTCGGGTATCTTCTCCGAGCCCGGTGGCGGCAACTGATCGTGAATTCCTTCGTTCTGGAAAGCGCCGGTATTCTCTGGCGGATGCGCCAGAGTGCCGTCGAAAGGCTTGCCACCTTCGACGACCGTCTCGCTCCACACGTACTTCTTCATGCCCTCGGAGCCCGGCACCCACGGACCACCCGATTCGCTCCATCCCGGCGAACCGGCAATCGCTTCTTCCATGCCCAGCTGATCGGCCAGCGTCGTCGCGTACTTGAAGGCGTCTTTCCATTCGGGCGTCATATACACCAGCCGCTTCGGGACCACCTGCGGGGTGCTCAAGGCAGCGTCAAAATTCTGGAAGCCGGCGAGCCCGACCCGGTGCATCCACTCGAGATCGAGCTTGATGCCCTCCTGCGTGATGTTCCCATTCATCCAGTGCCACCACACCCGCGGCCGCGCGCTTTCAGGAGGATTCTCAAAACCCTGCTTCAACGGGTCCGTCTGTCCCCATGCCGTACATCCCCCAATCAACAGGGCCGTCAAAACCAACACAATCCTCGTCTGTTTGCAGTTCATGCTCTCTCTGATCACCTCGCGCTCGCGGTCATTCTCATCGCAGGGGCGGTCATGCACGATCGTCCATCGGCATCACTTAGGAACCAGGCGCACCGCTGAGATGAGAACCAGCCGAACTATAGGGGGCGCATTCATCTGTGTCAAGGGAAAATTGTTTCTCTAATGAATCTTCACGCGCTCGCTCCATGCCCCGTGGACGCCTCTGGCCTCCGAAATGCTATAGTCTGCACGTTCACTGGTGGCTGCATGGCTGAGACCCCCGCGGTTCAAAACCAGTTGTGCTCGGCGCTCGACCTCACTGCCCCCCGGATGCAGTCAAACCGCGATGCCCTCCTCGCCCTGCTTGCTGCTCTGCGCTCACAGGAAGACACGATGCGTCTCGGCGGAGGCGCCAAAGCCGCCGAAGCACAGCATGCCAAGGGCCGCCTCACGGTCCGCGAACGGCTTGCTCTTCTGCTCGATCAAGGCGCCGGATTTCTCGAGTTAGGCCTCTGGGCCGCACACGGCATGTACGCGGAATACGGCGGCGCTCCCGGTGCAGGCGTCGTGACCGGCATCGGCTCCGTCAACGGCCGCCTGTGCATGGTCATCGCCAACGACGCCACGGTAAAGGCCGGCGCCTTCTTCCCCATGACCGCCAAGAAAGTGCTGCGCGCGCAGACGATCGCCCTTGAAAACCGCATCCCCACCCTCTACCTGGTTGATTCCTCCGGCGTCTTTCTTCCCCTGCAGGAAGATGTCTTCCCCGACACCGACGACTTCGGCCGTGTCTTTCGCAATAACGCCGTCATGAGCTCTCTCGGCATTCCGCAAATCACTGCAATCATGGGCATGTGCGTCGCCGGCGGCGCCTATCTGCCCGTCATGACAGACACGATCCTCATGACCGAGGGCTCCGGTCTCTTTCTTGCCGGACCCTCGCTCGTGCAAGCCGCCATCGGCCAGAAGACCGATCCCGAAGAGCTCGGTGGGGCCGCCATGCACGCCGAAATCTCCGGCACCATCGACTTCAAGGAGCCTAATGACCACCTCTGCATCGCGCGTATGCGCTCGCTTGTGGACAAGCTCGGCCGGCGCGCATCCCTGGAGTCTGCCGGCGAAGTTTTCAGCCGCGTCGGCTACGACGCCGAACGGGATGCGCCAAGGTTCCCCGCGGACGATCTCGACGGCCTGCTCGATCCCGCGCCCGGCGCAAGCAACGTCTATGACATGCATGAGGTCATCGCGCGCATCGTCGACCGCAGCGAATTTGACGAGTACAAGGCCGACTTCGGCCGCACCGTGCTCTGTGGCTACGCGCGCCTCGGCGGCCACGCCGTGGGCATCGTCGCCAACCAGAAGACCAACCAGAACCAGACCGTCGCCATGGGACCGGCCGCCGGCGCGCGCCGCATCGAAGTCGGCGGCGTCATCTATACCGAGGGCGCGCAAAAGGCCGCGCGCTTCATCATGGACTGCAATCAGAACCTCATACCGCTTATCTTCCTGCACGACGTGAACGGCTTCATGGTTGGCAAGGATGCCGAGTGGTCCGGCATCATCCGCGCCGGCGCGAAAATGGTCTCCGCCGTCAGCACCAGCGTGGTGCCCAAGATAACAGTCATCATTGGCGGCAGCTTCGGCGCGGGTCACTACGCTATGTGCGGCAAAGCCTACGACCCGCGCTTCCTCTTCGCGTGGCCAACCGCTCGCTACGCCGTCATGAGCGGCGCTTCGGCCGCCAACACCCTCGTTGAGGTTCGTGCCCGGCAGATGGAGCGCGGCGGCAAAACCCTCTCCGCTTCCGAGCGAAAGGTGCTTAACGAAGAGATTCGCGCCGCTTATGACGAGCAGACCGACCCACGCTATGGCGCTGCCCGCCTCTGGATCGACGCCATCATCGATCCTGCGAAAACGCGCGATGTCCTGATGGAAGCGCTCGAAGCCTGTTCGCTGAATCCCGATCTCCCGCGCTTCAACCCCGGCATTCTGCAAACCTGATCGCGATTTCGGGCCCCCGGCTCCCTCCTGGCTCATCAAAGTCTGGAAAAGTGGCATCTGAATAAGGCAGCGAAGGAAACACGGCGTCCAACCTAAAGGAGCAAAGGCATGAGCGTTGCCATGGATGCAGCACAGAGTCTTTACCCATTCGTCTTGTCGGAAGAGCAAGAGCACCTTCGCCGCGAAATTCGCGACTTCGCCACGCGCGAAAT
>JBATYG010000089.1:0-8829 GCA_049673945.1 Occallatibacter sp. | reverse complement strand
AAAGTGGGGTGTCATGGATCCGGCGATGGATCCGACCCGTGAGAGCACATTCGAGTTCATTGGCAAACTCATTGGCGAGATGACGACGATCTTCCCCGATGCGTACTTTCACATCGGCGGCGATGAGTGCAACGGAAAAGAGTGGGACGCGAATCCGCGGATCCAGGCCTTCATGCGCGCTCACCATCTCAAGGACAATGCCGCGCTGCAGTCCTATTTCACCGCGCGCGTACAGAAGCTGGTCGCCGCGCACCATCGCATCACGGTTGGCTGGGACGAGGTGCTCCAGCCCGACACTCCGAAGGATGTAGTTATCCACTCGTGGCGTGGGCCCGAGGGCCTGGCGGCGGCGGTTCGCCAGGGCAACCGCGCAATCTTGTCGAACGGCTACTACATCGACCTCAATCAATCCGCGGCCCAGCATTATCTGGCAGACCCGCTCGGCGGCGCGGCTGCGACTCTCACTCCCGAACAACAGAAGCTTGTACTCGGCGGCGAAGCCACCATGTGGAGCGAGTTCACAACGTCCGAGATTATCGACAGCCGCATCTGGCCTCGAACCGCTGCAATCGCCGAACGGCTATGGTCGGCGCAGGATATCCGCGACGTGGATTCCATGTACGCGCGCATGGGAGCGGTATCCGACAAGATGGTTTTCTATGGCCTGCAACACCAGTCCTTCACCTGGCCGATGCTTCAACGCATGAGCGGGCAGGCGGACCCGAAGTATCTTGCGGTTCTGGCCACGGCAGTTCAGCCGCCACTGGGATATCAGCGGGAGTCGTTGAAACAATATGACTGGTACTCGCCGCTGAATCACCTCGTCGACGCGGTTCCACCGGAGAGCGATACCGCCCGCGACTTCAGCAATCTTGCAGGTGCAATCGTTGCGGGCAAGGCATCTGCCGAGCGGTGGCAGCAAGCGAAAGATCAACTCACCTTGTGGCGAGACAACGATGCGAAGCTGCAACCATCACTGAATCGGTCGGACATTACGTCAGAGCTGATTCCTGTATCGGAGACACTGGCCCAGGTCTCATCGATCGGACTACGGGCGCTCGATGATCTCCAGGCTCATCGAGTCCCTGACGATTCAGCCACTCAGAGCGATCTACAAGCGCTGAAAACGGCGGAGAAACCACAGGCTGTACTACGCGATATGGTTGTCGCGCCGGTCGAGGCACTGGTACGGGCGGCAGCCGCGCAAAAGTAATCCGATCATTGCGGAAAGGAGTTTCTATTTCTGCCGAGGCTATTGAGGAAGACCGACGCGGCGGAGCAGGTCATTGAACCGAGCATCAGAGCGCAAGGGATCGAGGCAGGGGTCTACTTTCAGATAAACAAGGCCCACGTCATGGGCGTTATAGGCATCTTCAAGCCACTCAAATGCGTTGGCCTTTTCGCCGAGGCCGGCATAGACCAGCGCGATTTCGTATCTCCCCACGCCACGCGTGCGCACGTCCTCTTCAAGCTTTGATATCTGTTGCATGGCCAGGTTTCGCTGGCCGGCGCGCGCGTAGACGTTGCCGAGGTGCCCAAGAGTATAGGGCCCGTCTCCCGCGTTCAGGAAGGCGGCAATGGACTCGCGGTACATGCCTTTTTCCGCGTAGATTGCTCCAAGGAGAAAGTTCCAGTCAGAGAGGTTGATCCTCAGGCCACGGACAGTCCGGGTTACTTCGAGAGCTCGATCATACTGGCGCGCAAAATAGTAGATGAAGCCTTCGGCGTGAAAAGTGCTTCCTGAGACCGGATCGAGATCGACACTTCGTTCCGTCTCCTTGAGAGCTTCGGGCACATGGCCGGTGCGCATGAGATAGAACGCATACTTCTGGTGGCTTGTCGCAGAATTCGGGTTCAGTTCAAGGGCGCGCTGGAACTGCGCTTCGGCTGAGGGCCAGTTCCAGTCGAGAGTCATGGCTGTGTTGGCAAGCTCCGCGTACGCTTCTGAAAGGGAATCGTCTAACTCAATGGCCCGGGAAGCCTCCTGCTTCTGCAGAGAGAAGGCTTCCTGATAACGCATACGGCCAGATTCTCCCATCAATCCATAGCAACTGGCCAAAGCCGAGTGTGCTTGTGCGTTGTTGGGATTTCTCGCAATGGCGCGCTTGAAATACCCGATGGCATCCTGGCAGTTGTCGGAGTTTCGCAGCAATACGCCGTGCAGATAAAGGTCCTGCGCTTCAGGATCGGTAAGCCTGTTGCGCGAGAGCCGTGCCTGCTCCTGAGGAGTCACTTTGGTCTGGATTTCCTGCGCGATTGCCTGAGCGACGTCCCCCTGCCATGCCATGACGCCGGTGAGATCGCGGACATAGGTTTCTGCCCATATGGGCCGATCCGTTCTGGCATCGATCAACTGGGCGCTGATGCGGACCTCGTTGCCATCACGCACCACACCCCCTTCTACAACTCCTTCCACGGATAACTCGCGGGCAATTTGAGGCAACGGTTTTTTGGTGCCTTTGTAACTCATGGAGGAAGTGAGGGAGATTACGCGCAGTGTGGAGACCTGACCGAGATCGTTGATGAGCTCTTCTGTCATGCCGTCGGCAAAATAATCCTGGGCGGGATCGCCAGAGAGGTTCTGGAGGGGTAGGACGGCGATGGAGCGTATGCCCTCGGGGTGATTTCTGTCACCGTTCCATCGGCGCCATCCGAAGTAGCCAGCAGCGAGCAGCAAGATGCCAAGCACGACGCCGGCTGCAAGGAGTGTTGCCCGGTTGCGTCTCTTCGGCTGAGGAAGACCGGCGGCGGTCTCCGGGACCTGCGGGTTTACGGCTGGAGGAGCAGGGTTAACAGCAAGATTCGTGTGCGCCTCCGGCGCGACGGGCGCCGCCTCCTCGATCGGCTCAAAATGAAATCGTGGAACATAGGAGCCGCTGGGGAGTTCGACCCGCAAGCCGGTCCACTGACCATCAAGTTCAGTCTCGTAGTATTGCGCCAGCTTTTTGCGTACCTCGCTGGCCCTGACGCGCACAACGGAATCGCTGCCGGTATCGTAACTGACCGGACGGCCAAACATCTCGGCCCCGATCATGCGTTCGCGGAGGCTTGGGGTATCTCCTTCAAGCGTGTGTTTGACGATGAGACGGAGAAAGTCCTGCGTACGTTTGCTGCCGGCGAAGGATCGGCTGTTGAGGATCGCCTGCACGTGTCTTCGCACGATTTCACACTGCTCGGGAGCGAGATCTCCTGCAGCAGGAGGCGAAGCTGTACCTGCTTTTGCCATGAGAGCGACTGAAGCTTCCTTAAAAGACTACTATAGAGGATATCCGACAAGGGTTTAGAGCGATGGGAATGGCCATTTAACAGGGCGAGAGGATGCGAGAGTATGCGCTTAGTAAGTATAGCGATATCAATATGATAAGCGCCTCGTAACGTGGCCCTAAGCCGTTAACTTCTTTACCTTTACCAAACCGCGGGGGTGATATCTGTCCTAGTTTTCCGAGAAGCCAGACAGGAGGAAGGGAAAGCGTTTACCCGTCCACGCTGCCGAAGCCGCTCGGTTGTCCATGTGCCCATGATCGCCTTGTGTTGGAATAGACAGTTTTCGGATTCAACCCGCTCGCCGATCCGCGAGAACCGGTCCCTGCCCCCGGTTCTGATCGAGGAAAAGAAGGGCCTCGGTCCGGGCAAACTGGCCGCAATCTTCAGGGGAGGATTGAGCCAGCCGCTGGCGATAGCCGGCAGCGTGCTGGTGCTTGCAATCTGGCCATCTGCGGCGACAGCACAGGAGGCTGCTTCTCAGGAAGTTCAGCAGGAGATGCAGCGTGGGGCGCAGGCAATGTCAGCAGGCGACTTCGGCGCTGCGGTTCAGGCCTATTCGGCGGTGACCAAAGCCAGGCCGGAGTTTGCTGAAGGGAATTTCAATCTCGGACTTGCACTGGAACAGGCAGACCGCATTCCGGAAGCCCGAGCAGCACTCCAGAATGCGCTGCGGCTCAAACCGGAGCTGCGCGGCGCGAATCTTTTCCTGGGGATTGCCGAATATCGGTTGAATCGGACCAATGAAGCGATTGCGGCACTTGAGCGTGAGACGCGCATCGATCCGAAGAATGCCAAGGCATACATGTGGCTTGGCATCTGCCGGCTGGCTGACGACGACGCGCAGGGTGCGATTGCTCCGCTGGACAAGGCTTACGCGCTCGACCCGAAGGATGTGGACATTCTCTATCACCGCGGGCACGCGTACATGCAAGTCGCCAATGCGAGCTACGCAGCAATGTACCGGATCGATCCGGATTCCGTGCGCGTGCACGAGGTGCTGGCGGATGCCTATGCGCGGGGATCAAGAACGGCGGACGCAATCAGCGAGTACGAGCTGGCGGTGCGCACTGCGCCGAGCCATCCGGGATTGCATGAGGAGCTGGGCGATCAGTACTGGGAATCAGGAGAGTTGCAGAAGGCTGCGGAGGCTTACCGCCGCGAGCTCGAGATCGATCCGTATGCAGTGACCTCGATGTACAAGCTGGGAAGCCTGCTGGTAACGAACTGGGACGCCGAGGCGGGGGTTGAGTTGCTGCGGCGTGCGCTTAAGACCGATCCTGCGTTTCACGATGCGCACTACTACCTGGGCATCGGGCTGGTCAGGCTGAATCACCCGCGCGAGGCGATTCCGGAGTTCGAGCAGGTCATCGCGGCTGACCCGACGGCAGACCACACGAAGACCTCCTACTACAAGCTCACGCTGATCTATCGCGGCCTGCATGAGCCCGAGCAGGAGAAGAACGCGCTGAACAACTTTCTGCGGATGCGCGCGGACGCGAAACAAAAGCTCGATACGCGCGCCGCGGAACGTGTACGCCGGAGGGATGAGCTGCCGGTTGACCCGGAGGCAAGCACGGCTTCATCGAGCGGGGCAGCGCAGGCTGCAAGCCCATAACGACGACTATTGGCAATCATTCGACACACACAAAGAAATAAATCGGACCTTGAACCCAGGAAGTTTTGAGGAGGCAGAGATGAAGTGGAACTCAGATGCGACACAGGCTCAGTCAGGGCCTTGCAGGCGATGCATGCCAGCGAGGCTATGGGTCTGGATTGCCTTGTTGATGTTGTCGATAGCCGGAGGCGGGCCACTGTTCGCCCAGCTTGATGCCGGTTCGGTTGCGGGCACGATTCTCGATCCGGCAGGCAAGGTGGTGTCAGGCGCCAAAGTTGTGGTTCGCAGCCTGGAGACAGGCGCGACCTATGCACTTACGACTTCGTCTGCAGGTTATTACGTGTTTCCCACCCTGCGGCCCGGTAACTACGATCTGACGGCCTCTGCCCAGGGCTTCAAGACGGTGCACAACACCGGCATTGTCGTTGCTGTCGGCGCGCGCACGTCAGAGGACATTACGCTCGCCGTGGGCGAGACCTCTGAAACTGTGAGCGTAGCTGCCAACGCGCAGACACTCGAGACGGACACCTCAACGATCGACGCGTCCATTCAGCCCGAGCAGGTAGACCGGCTGCCACTTACTGTAGCCGGATGGCGTTCACTTGAAAGCATTGAAACCCTGGTGCCGGGTGTCGTCGGCGTCGGCGTGGCCGGCAGTTCAGACACAATCAAGATTAACGGTGGCCAGGAAATGGGCACTGACTTCCTGGTGGATGGCATCACCACGAACCGGCAGGAGAACGGCTCGGGTAGCTTCGGCATTCTCTCCCCTTCAGTTGATGCGGTGAATGAATTTCACGTCAGCATCGCCAGTCTTCCAATCGAAGAAGGACACACCACGGGCGGCGTTGCCAACTTCAACACCAAGGGCGGCACCAACGACTATCACGGCTCGGTCTACGAGTTTTACAAGAATGCCGCGCTCGACGCCAATAGCTGGTTCGACAACGGCTATATCGCGCAGCAGGGGAATACGGCGGCCGCGCGCGACCTCTATAAGCGCCCTGCCGATACCAAGAACGATTACGGTCTGAACCTCGGCGGCCCGATTCGGATTCCGCACCTCTATGACGGCCGGAACAAGAGCTTTTTCTTCTTCAACTGGGAACAGTGGCGCCAGAATTACGGCGGCACCATCACCAGCCAGTTACCCACGCCGGCAATGCTGGGGGCAGATGGACAGGACTTCGATTTCTCCTCGCTACTTGGCAGCTCGCTCGGTCAATCGCCCTGCGGCGAAACTGTCTACGCGGGCGAAATCATGGACCCGCAGTATGACAGCATTACCGTTCCCTGCCGCTACGCCGGTTTTGGTCAGACAGTCACCGGCACCAATGGAAATTACGTTGTCAGCGGACAGCCCTCCAACAAGATTCCCCTCAACCGCGCGAGCAATACCGCGCTGATGTTTGTTAATACCTACCTGATGCCTCTTGCTCAGCAGGAGACCACGGGAAATGCGTCCTACAACTACGCCTACCGCAGCCCGGGCACGGTCACCAATACGGCCTACAGTCTCCGCATCGATCAGAACATCGGACAGAAGAATAGGATCTGGGCATTCTGGAACTCGCGTGAGAACACCGACTCAGGCGGCAACTCAAACATGCCACCGCCGATCCAGACCTGCTGTGGCACGATCGACCAGCTAGGCAAGCTCTTCCGCGCCGGATGGGACTGGTTCCTCTCACCGTCGGTCGTCAATACTCTTACCGTCGGTGGCAACCGGTCGAACAACATCAACAAGTCGAAAGCCTCGCAGATGGGTACCGACTGGGATCAGAAATTCGGCATCCCCAATGGCTTCAGCAATGACTTCCCGGTGTTCCAGTTCTTCAGCAACAACTTCGGCGGCTTTGGCCAGCAGGAAGATTCCACCGACGTGGACAATGTCCTCGCTCTGAACGATCTTGTTCATTGGCAACACGGCGAGCACAGCTTCACTTTCGGCGGTGAAGCGCAATATCACCAGTACTCATGGGTGAGCCATATCGGTGGCACCTGCAGCGGCAATGCCGGCTGCTTCCAGTACTGGCCCAACCAGACAGCCTCGGACGAAAACTTCTGGGGCCAGGACGGCAACTCATTTGCGGCCTTCCTGCTGGGCGTCACCGGCTCTGCCAACAACCTGAACGACCTGCATGCGCCACGCTGGATCATGCACAGCGTTGCTCTGTTCGCCGGTGACAACTGGAAGTTGCGGCCGAACCTGACCCTCAACCTTGGTCTGCGCTGGAGCTACGACACGCCGCGTCAGGAAGCCGAGGGCGACACCTCGATCTGGAATCCCAGCCTTGTTGACCAGGCCACTACCTCTCCACAGGCGCTTGGCGCGCTGGTCTTCGCGGGCAAAGGCACTGGACGCAACGGCAACCAGAATGAAACCTGGGGCACGATCTACAAGAAGGACTTCGAACCGCGCGTGGGTTTTGCCTGGCAGCCCGGAATATTCGCGAACAAGCTTGTGCTGCGTGGCAGTTCGGGCATCTACTACGGCCCGCTCGTCTACGCAGATTACGGCCAGGGTACCGTACAGGGTTTCACCGTCACGGGGGACCTGTTTACTGCCGATCCGCTCGATGGAGTGCCGCTCGATGCCGGTTTACCTGCGCTCTCCACAACGCCGGACCTCAATCCCAATCAACTCGACGGCACCAACAACAGCGCAGACTACATTGCTCCCGGCAACGGGCGGCCGGGCATGGTGGAGAACTGGGCACTGGAAACGCAGTACCAGATCAAACCTCACCTCTTCGCTTCGCTCGGCTATCTCGGCATGCATGCCACGCGCCTGCACGCCATGCTCGACTTCATGAACGACATGCCGGACAAAGATATGGCGCTGGGCGACTACCTGAACTGGTGGGCTATTGCTCCCGGACCAAACGGATGGGCAGGCCCACCGCTTGAACCCTACGGCAACTTCAGCTGCGCCAGCGGCTGCACCTGGCCGATTAACGAACCCGAGTCCCAGGCGCTGCGTCCGTATCCGCAGATTGGCTATATCAACATGGATAGCTATCTGCAGAACCTGGGGCAGTCAACCTATGAGGCGCTTGAGGCCAAGCTCGAACAGCGCTTCCACAATGGATTGAACATTCTTGCGTCTTACACATTCTCAAAGACGCTGACTGACGCCGACGTGATCCAACCCTACTGGAGCACTCTGCAGAATGGCGGCGCAGTGCAGGACCCTGAAAATCTTCGCGGAGAAAAAGCAGTCAGCAGCGAGGATGTGCCGCAGAACTTCGTCGTGAGCTACATCTACGAACTGCCCGTGGGCAGGAACAAGCGCTTCCTGGGAAACGCGTCAAAGCCCGTGAATGCGATTATCTCCGGCTGGAGCGTGAGCGGCATCCAGCACTACCAGAGCGGGCAGCCGATCAGTATCTTCGGCGCAACCGGAATTCCGGGCAAGAACTCGAGCGTACGATTCAATCGAGTTCCCGGGCAGCCGGTCAAGAATCCGAACTACAAGGGGCCGCTTGAATTCAATTCGCTCTCGAATGCGACGGCTTGCGACACCGGCTACTTCAATTGCGCAGCCTTCTACGATCCAAACCTGTTCACGAATCGCGATCCTGATGGTGTGGGCCCAACCGGCGAAGGCAATCCGTGGCGCTTCGGCACCATGCCGCGCAACTCGTCCGATATTCGCGGTCCGGGTTACCTCAGCGAAGACTTTGGAATCTCCAAGGTTTTCTCCGTCACCGAGCGCGTCAAGCTGGATCTGCGTGGGGAGATGTTCGATGCCTTCAACCGGCACATCTTTACGCGGCCAGTTTCGAATCTCAATGCTGCCACTACCAATGTCGGTCAGATTGGTGGGCTGCAGGAGGGACCGAGAAATATCCAGTTCCACCTGAAAGCCAGCTTCTGACCCTTGATCGGCGGCCTTGGCGTGAAGGGGTGCCAGGGCCGCCGATTTTTTCTTCCCAGCGTGACTCTTC
>JBATYG010000088.1:0-8005 GCA_049673945.1 Occallatibacter sp. | reverse complement strand
GCACGACGGACCGCTCGATGCGCAACCTCGAGTTTCCGCTGAATTGGGACCGCGTCTTTGAGTATGTAGGCGAGCACGGATTTTTGAAGCCGGTCGATGGCGGCGGGTGGCGCGATGTGCACCACATCCACAGCCGCGAGGAGTTCTTTCGCGCCTACGATCAGTCGCACCAGTTGTGCATGACCTACCAGAACGCGGTGAACTTCAATGAGTATTTTCGTTGCTACGTAGTGGGGCAGCAGAAGGTGCGCATCATGCCCTACGATCCGCGGCGTCCGCACCATGAGCGTTATCTGCAAAACCCGCCCGCGTACGATGCCGCGCTGCTTGCGCGCGTGGAGAAGGATGCGCTCACGCTGTGCCGCGCGCTTGGCTACGATCTCAACACGGTGGAGTTTGCGGTAGAAGATGGAATTCCCTACGCGATCGACTTCATGAACCCGGCGCCCGATGCCGATCTGCACTCAGTCGGCGAGGCCAACTTCGAGTGGATCGTGCGTGAGGTTGCCGATCTGGCAATTGCCAAAGCCGCGCTTGCGCCGCAGGCGCCGGAGCTGCGCTGGGCGGCGTTGCTCAACGGCGGCATTGAGAAAGCTGCGAAGCCGAAGACCGCGGCAAAGAAGGCCGCGGCACCCAGAGCGCCCGCGAAAAAGAAGGCCGGCAAAGCGGAGAAGCCCGCGAAGTAAGCGGTTATGGTATTTCGCCAAAGCCGCGCACCGCTGCGAGAAGAGCGCGCACTTCGTCATCGCTGGTGGGGTCGAAGTCGCGATAGAAGCGGCCCACGGCGTCGAGCAGCTCCGGCTCAAGCGCGCAGATGAGGGCGTCGGCTTCGCCGCGCAGGGCCGTGCAAGTGCTCCTTGCGCCGACCGGAACGGCAACAATCACAACACGGGCACGAGGCCGCACGGCGCAGATCGCTGCGCGCATGGTGGCGCCCGTGGCGAGCCCGTCATCCACCAGAATCGCGGCCCGTCCGTCGAAGGCTATGGGAGAAGAACCTTCGCGCAATTCGGCCTCCATGCGTCGCAGGTTAAGCTGTTCCTGCTCGATGGCTGCATTGAGTGTGGGCTCGGAGATGCGCAGGAAGCGCAGCACGTCGGGGTTCAGGACCGTGGTGCCGCCGCTCGCGACCGCGCCCATGGCAAGCTCGCGCTGGCCGGGCGCTCCGATTTTGCGCACGCCAAGAATATCGAGCGGCAGCTTGCAGGCGCGGGCGACCTCGAAGGCTACGGGAACGCCGCCTCGCGGCAGCGCGAGAAGAACGGCATCGCCCAGATTGGGCACCGCGGCGACCAGTTGCGCCAGAGCTCGGCCCGCGTCTCTGCGGTCCTGAAACATCGCGTCACCTGCGGGGAACATTGTTTCAATTGTGCCGGGGAAGATTGCGTTCCCTGCGTGGAGCATTGTAGTCCTGCAGCGCGCTCTCTTCACCCTGGCGCGACGCAGTGAGCACTATAATTGCGCCAAGCAGTGCGAGGACAATTGATGCGGCCATCCTTCTCGCTGGGCATAGAAGAGGAGTACCAGACCGTCGATCCCGTGACGCGCGATCTACGCTCGCACATTCAAACGGAGATGCTGGCGCAGGGCAAGCTGCGCTTGCAGGAACGCGTGAAGGCCGAGATGCATACGTCGGTTGTGGAAGTGGGCACGCGCATCTGCCTCAACATTGAGGAGGCACGCAAGGACATCTACGATCTGCGCCGCGAGATGATCAAGCTGGCGCGCGAGCATGACCTGGTGCTGGTCGCGGGGGCGACGCATCCCTTTGCCGACTGGCGGACGCAGGAGATCTATCCTGACCCGCGCTATCACCAGGTGGTGAAGGATCTGCAGCTTGTGGCGCGTGCCAACCTGATCTTCGGGCTGCATGTGCACGTGGGCATCGAGGACCGCGAGGCCGCGATTCGCATCATGAATGCGATGCGCTATTTTCTGCCGCATATCATGGCGCTGGCCACGAACTCGCCTTTCTGGCTGGGGATCAACACGGGCTACAAGGGCTATCGCGCCAAGGTCTTCGAAAATTTTCCGCGCACGGGCATTCCCGATTCGTTCTCAAGCTACTCGGAGTTTGAGAACTATGTGAGCCTGCTGGTCCGCACCAACTGCATCGACAACGCGAAGAAGATATGGTGGGACATTCGCCCGCATCCTTTCTTCAACACGATCGAGGTGCGTGCCTGCGATATTCCGCTGAGGGCGGAAGAGACAGTGGCGATTGCCGCTCTGATCCAGGCGACGGCTGCGTATCTCTATCGGCTGCATGAAGCGAACCTCGATTTCCGCCAGTATGCGCGGCCGCTGCTGATGGAGAACAAATTTCGCGCCATCCGTTACGGGCTCGACGGCAAGTTGATTGACTTCGGCCGCCAGCAGGAGGTTCCCGAGCGCGAGCTGCTCGAAGAATACCTGGTGCTGGTCGACAGGGAAGTGGAAGAACTGGGCAGCCGCGAGGCGATCAACGGTATCCGCAGGATTCTGCAAACGGGAACGGGCGCCGACCGGCAGCTGAAGGTCTTTGAGCAGACGAAGGGGGACCTGAAGGCCGTGGTCGACTACATGGCCGGGGAGACGTGCGCGGGTCTGTGACGACGGGATTTCTTGAGTATGCTGGGCGGAAATGAGAGCCTGCGCCCATGTTTCATTCCGGAGTATTTTTCGATAGTCTCAAAGGATGGAGTTGTACGGATCGCCGGAATGACTGAAGCCTCTGCCCAACTGCTCGCCCTGCCGTATCCCGCCGAGTTTACGCCCGGGGCCCGTTCTGCCGTGACCACCTGTTTGCGCATCGATTCCGCGGAGAAAGTTACGTTGATTACGGATCGTGCGACGGAGACGATCGGGGCGGCCCTGGCTGCGCAGCTGTCCGAGCGCGGTTGCCGCTGGAGTGCCTTCATTCTGGAAGACCTGGCGCAGCGGCCACTGGGAGATATGCCGGCGCCGGTGCTCGAAGATATGGAAACATCGCAGGTTTCGATTTTTGCGGTACAGGTCCAGCCGAACGAGCTTCGTTCGCGCATGCAGATGACCGACGTGGTGAACCGCCGGCGGATGCGCCACGCGCACATGGTGAACATTACGCCGGAGATTATGTGCCAGGGCATGCGCGCCGATTTCAACCTTGTAGACCGGCTGAGCCAGAAAGTGCTGGAACGCGCGCGCAAGGCCACGCGGATTCGCGCGACGACGGCTGCGGGAACAGACATCACGGCGGAGATGAATCCGGGCTACAAGTGGTTCAAGACTTCGGGGATTATTTCGCCGGAGAAGTGGGGTAACCTGCCCGGCGGGGAGTGCTTCACCTCGCCGGGAGAAGTGAATGGCACGTTTGTCGTAGACGGCGTGGTCGGTGATTTTCTTTGTGCGCGCTATGGGCTCCTCGAAGCGATGCCGTTGACGATTAAGATTGCGCAGAACCGCATCGTGCGGTGCTCGAGCGCGAATAAACAGCTTGAGGCGGACTTCTGGGCGTATACGCATACGGACGAGAATTCTGACCGCGTCGGCGAGTTTGCCATCGGAACCAATCTCGGCGTTGAGAGGGTGATCGGCAACATTCTGCAGGACGAGAAGTTTCCAGGCATTCACATCGCCTTCGGCAATCCCTATGGGGAACATACCGGCGCGCCATGGCGGTCGGGCACGCATATCGACGTAGTTGGGCTGCGCTTCAACATCTGGCTTGAGTCCGATGAGGGCGAGGAGCAGATCATGCGCGATGGGCGCTTCCTGATCGCGGCATGACGGCTGAGTGCGCGGCGGGGCAAATCGAATTTGGAAAATGCAACGCCCTGGGCGTTGCGCCATCTAAGCAGGTGATATGAGCACATCGGTTTCTGCATCGCAATCTTTACGCGTTCTGGGTAACTCTGACATGCGGCTTACGCCGATCGGCTTTGGCGCGTGGGCTATTGGCGGCGGTGACTGGCAATTCAGTTGGGGGCCGCAGGAAGACAGCGATTCCATTGCCGCGATTCATCGCGCGCTTGACCTGGGTATCAACTGGATCGATACGGCGGCGATTTATGGGCTTGGGCACTCGGAGGAAGTGGTGGGCCGGGCGCTGAAGTCGACGAGCCACAGGCTGTTCGTCTTCACCAAGTGCTCGATGCGCTGGAAAGACGACAGGTCGATCTATCGCTCGCTCAACGCCGCTTCGGTTGCCGAAGAGGTGGAGAATTCGCTGCGCCGGCTGGGCGTCGACGTAATCGATCTTTACCAGATTCACTGGCCCGATCCGGATGCTGAGATCGAAGAGGGCTGGGAAGCGATGGCTCGCCTGCGCGAGCAGGGAAAAATTCGCTGGATCGGTGTCTCAAATTTCTCAGTGGAGCAGATGGAGCGAGCGCAGCGGATTGCCCCGATTACAAGCCTGCAGCCGCCTTATTCAATGCTGCGGCCGGCGATCGAAGAGAAGATTCTGCCGTTTGCCAAGGCGCATGGCATTGGCGTCATCAACTACTCGCCGATGGTTTCAGGCCTGCTGACAGGCAAGATGACAGCCGAGCGTGTTGTGGCCCTGCCGCAGGATGACTGGCGCCGTCGCAATGTTGAGTTCAATGAGCCTCGCCTGAGCCGCAATCTGCGTCTGGTGGAATTGCTGCGCGAGATTGGCGCGGCGCACGGTGTTGCTCCCGGGGTGGTGGCGATCGCGTGGACACTCAACAATCCGGCGATTACTGCCGCGATTGTAGGCGGCCGCAGCGCAGAGCAGGTAGACGGAGTTGTGCCGGCGCGCGAGTTCAGGCTCAGCGCGGATGAGTATGCGCGGATCAATGCATTCCTGGCCGAGAATGTGACGTAACGCGAGGCGCTGCCGGACAAGCAAAGACCCCGGCCGAAGCCGGGGTCTTTTGTTTTTGAATGCGTGGATCTGTTACATCGCAGCGACGAAGTCGGGAAGAACAACCGCGGCGTTTTCCTGCAGCAGTTGTGTCATGCGGGCGGCCATGCCCGTGTACATTGAGGCGGCGCGGAAAGCATTGACGCGGACGCCTTCGCTGGCCTGGCTGAAGGCATACTGGCCAAGGGCCATGAGGACACAAACTCGAATCTGCATCGCATCGCTGCGCAGAGTTTCGATTAACTCGCGGTCAACCGAGGCGCAGTTGCGAACGGCATAGTCGGCCATTTCCAGCATGACGCGTGCGTTTTGATACATTGCCCAAAGCCCGTGCGCACCCTGAATCCGCTTCCAGGTCTCTTCGGGGTTGGCATTCACGCCTTCCTTCCAAAGGAAGTGTTCGCTCAGATCGCGGGCGCTCCAGTCGGGCCGCAGCCGGACGATGAGCGATTCCCAGGACTGAGTATTCCGGCGGCGGACACCGGCTCTCCAGCGACCAAGGTATAGAGCCACGATGGCAACCGCGGCTATTTGAAGCAAGGGGAAGATCATCGATCATCCTTACCCCGGAACAGCACTGCCTCTGCTTCGAGAGGTCTCCGGGTCGTTCATTCCATTGCTAATACTTGTAGCAGAAAAGACTGTGGGAGCGGAACTGCCTGTGAAAATCTCTGACCGTTTCTGCTGCTACCGGTACCCCATTTCTTAGTACACACAGGTAACTTAAGGTAACTAGCGACCAGAATCAATGATACTTTCCGGGGACGGTGTCGCCCAGGCGGGGCATGTGTATCAAAACAAGGCAGGTTAGGTTAGTCATCCCCGCGGAACCGGGCATCTGAATCGGAGCGGTCTGAGAGGGCGGTACGATTGGCGCGAGCGGCGCCGGCGACAGCGAGCAAAAGGCTCTGCATCTGGGGAGTAAATTCGCGTCGCACCGCTTCCTTCTGAGCGAAGCTGAAGATCCAGTAAAGGAGGGCGCAGATGAAACCGGCGATAACAAATTGGTTCAAGTGCGCGTACTGCTGTCCGGCTGTCTCGTGCGTCTGCACCATGGTGACTGCAAGGCTGACCAGCGAGTAGATACCGAGACCCGTAGCAACCTGGAACTCACGATCCCGCCAGCCGATCGATAATAGTTGGCTGCCCGCGGCCAATCCCAGGAAAAAGAGGATCCTGAGAATTGAAACGGTTTGCTGCAAATGCGCAATCAGCTGGACCTGAGCCGTGACCTGAACAACAGCGGTGGTAGCCGTGAAGGGCCAGATAATAGCTCCGGCAGCCAAAGCGGCGAACGCAAGAACCAGGGGCGTATAGCGCGGCAGAGAGGACCGAACCGGCTTCAAAACCGACCAGGCAAGTTCAATGAGGATACAGAACTGAAAAGCTGAATCGATGACGGTCTGGATTAGATAGGTAGAAGTGTAGTCAAAGCGACTGGAAGCCAGGAACCTTGTATTCGCGAAACTGCCGATGTTACTTAGCAAGTCCCAGATACAGTACGCGAAGAAAAAAGGCAGGAGGCGCCAAGCACGCTTGTAAATCAGCAGCCCAGCCAAGAGCGCCTCAGCCAACAGATATACCAGCCAGATCGTGTTGTCCAGACTCATCATCGACATCCTGTCTGAACTGAATGATGCGATGAATTGAGTGTATCAGTGTGCCTAAAAAGCACGGCCACAAATCTCACTTAGGCTGCGCCCTTAGTGTGGCCCAAGCCCGAATCGGTCCTGACTATGTACTCACTCCCGAAGGAGGAATCGCAGCGCCTAGGCCGTGGCCTTCTTCCCAGTGGGCATCGGGAATGGCCCGGCGGGGATAAAAGAGGCCTTCTTCCCAGTGGGCATCGGGAATGGCCCGGCGGGGATCAAAGAGGCCTTCTTCCCAGTCGGCATCGGGAATGGTCCGGCGGGGATAAAAGAGGTCTTCTTCCCAGTTGGCATCGGGAATGGTCCGGCGGGGATAAAAGAGGCCTTCTTCCCAGTCGGCATCGGGAATGGTCCGGCGGGAATCGTCATGGCATACGCGGAAGAAACGGCGAAGATGCCACCGAGAATAACGGCTGAAAGTTTTAACCTGCTTGAACCCATGGACTTACGCTCCTGGCCCAACTGAATTAGATTTGCAGGGAAAGACTAACCCAAATGGGGCACCAAATCTACAACAAAAGTACTGAATCGGCAAAAAAAATGGGGCTGAGAGAACGTTTTCGCCGGTGAAAGGGCTGTCCCAAAAAGGGAATAACGTAAATTCCGACAAAAACCGGCAAATCGCCTGAGAAAGCAGAAGTTGCACGTCAGGCCGCTTTTGTCGCGAGGTGGAGCGGGCCGGAGCGGACGCCCTGGAATTTGGCGTGGAAGCCCAACCAGCCGATGTCATTTCGATCTACAGGCGCGGGATCCGGATGAGCGTCAGGGCACAATGGCGGATAGGGAGGGGAAATGCTTCAAGAACTGCGCGAAGCCTTCAATCGGGAGTTCACCCCGGAGCGATATCGGCGGCTGGGCGCCCTTTTGCAGGACCGGAGCGGCTGTCCGGTCGAGTTTCGCATTGCCGAAACGCCCGTTTTTGTTGAGGGCTCGCTGATCGAGGAGATGGCGGCCGAGGGTGGGCTGCTGGCGCATGATCTGCTGGCGGCGCCGGAGTATCTTGCCGCGGCACGGGGCGCGATTCCCAAAGGCTATCGCGTTGCGCATGAGACCGCGCATCCTCATTTCCTCACCGCGGATTTCGCACTCGTTCGTGACGGCGCCGGGCAACTGACGCCGAGACTGGTCGAGATCCAGGCCTTTCCATCCGTCTTCGCCTTCCAGGCTCTGCTTTGCTCGGCGTACCGCGAGGTCTTCGATCTTCCCGCGGGCCTTGGCACCTTTCTGGGGGGACTGGATGAAGCGAGCTACTGGCGGATCTTTGCGAAGACTGTACTCGGAAGCCACGACCCTGAGAATGTTGTGCTGACCGAGGTTGATCCCGCGCACCAGAAGACGCTGCCGGACTTCAATCTCACCGCGCAAAGGCTGGGAATCTCGGTAGTCGATATCGCCTCGCTGCACGCGGTGGGGCAGAAGCTGCACTATCGCAATGCCGCGGGTGTCCTGGTGCCGATCCATCGCATCTACAATCGGGCCATTGCCGACGAGCTGATCGCTCGGAAGATTC
>JBATYG010000087.1:0-5267 GCA_049673945.1 Occallatibacter sp. | reverse complement strand
CGTCGGTATCGCTCACTGCGTGCAGCGTGAGAGCGGCAACCATGCCTGCCTTCCAGCGCATGTCGAGGGCCGCACCGCCGCGGACGCGCAGGCCTTCGACGGCGCCTTCATTCCACTGCATGGGCAGCGCGGGTAGCAGCTCGATTTCGGTTGCATCGGGCATCCAGCGCGACTGGACGATCGCCTCGAGCATGCCATTGGCGGCGCCGAGGTTGCCGTCGATCTGGAAGAGGCCGGGGGGATGCGTGTCCATCAGAGTGGGAAAGGTGGATTGGCGGAACATGACCTGCAGGCTGTCGTAGGCCCGCGCGCCGTCGTGAAAGTGGTCCCAGAAGTTGACCACCCAGGCGCGGGACCAGCCGGTCTGGCCTCCGCCGAAGGAGAGACGGCGTTCAAGCAGGACACGCGCGGCTGTGGCGAGCTCGGGTGTGTCGGCGAGCGTGATCTGCGTGCCGGGGAAAAGCGCCCAGAGGGGCGAAATGTGGCGATGGCCGGGCTCGGGCTCGTCGTAGTCGAGCTGCCATTCCTGCAACTGGCCATGCCTGCCGATTTTGAAGTGCGGAAGCTTGGCGCGGGCGTCTTCGATCTGCTTGAGGAAGGCAGGATCTTCGCCGAGGATGCGGCCCGCGTCGAGGGTGCGTGTGAAAAGCTCGCGCACAATCTCGATGTCCATGGTGGGCCCCATCGTGAGTGAGTGGTCGGAGCCATCGGGAAGGCGGTAGCGATTCTCAGGCGAGATGGAGGGCCCGGTGACGAGATGCCCTGCGCCGTCGTCGACGAGGTAATCGAGAAAAAAGAGCGAAGCGTCGTGGAGGATGGGCCATGCGCGGTCGCGCAGAAACTGCCGGTCGAGGCTGTAGGCGTAGTGATCCCATGCATGCAGAGAAAGCCACGCGCCGCCCATGGGCCAGATGCCCCACTGGTAGCCGTCGATGGGGTCGGCGTCGCCCCAGAGGTCGGTGTTGTGGTGAATCATGAAGCCGCGCGCGCCGTAGTATTGCTGCGCGACCTGGGTGCCGGTTCCGCTGGCCGGATTGCGCACCATGTCGATGAGGTTGATGAGCGGGAGGGTGGTTTCGTCGAGTCCGGCTGGCTCAACGAGCCAGTAGTTCATCTCAGTGTTGATGTTGATCGTCCACTTGGACCCCCAGGGGTTATCGATGCCTGCGGCCCAGATGCCCTGCAGGTTGGCGGGCAGTCCGTTGGCGCGCGATGAGCTGATGAGCAGATAGCGGGCGAACTCGAAATAGAGCTGCTGCAGGCCGAGATCATCCGCGCCGGCACTGACACGATGGATGCGCTCGTCGGTGGGCAGAGCCGTGTTGGGATCTTTGGCGGGTCCAAGATGGAGGGCCATACGCCGGAAGGCCGGTTGATAAACAGCCTGCTGGCGAGCGAGGATCTGCTCGGCGGTGCGTGCGCGGGCTTCGGTGAGTACGCGCTCGCATTGTGCTTCGGGGTCGCCGCCGGCAAAGGGGCCGCCTTTGAAATCAGTGGCCGCGGCAATAAGGATGGTGACGGCATTGGCTTTGGCGACGGTGATCGCCGCATCCCTCGCGTGAACGGAGCCGCCGGAGGGGAGGAAGAGAGCTTCACCGGCGAAGCGAATCTGATCCTTGTGCGCAGGCCCTTCGCGCAGAATGACTTTGTCCTGCCCCTGGGTACGGACGCTGAAGTCGGCGGGTCGGTCCATCGAAGCGCGAAAGCTGATGGCGTGTTTCTTATTCGCGGTGATGCGGATGACGATGACTTCGTCTGGCAGCGAGGCGAAGATTTCACGCGTGTAATGGATGCCCCTGGAGGTGTAAGTGACGCGGACGATGCCGGTGTCGAGGTCGAGCTGGCGGCGATAACCGGTGACAGCGTCTTTCGCGGTGGTCCGCAGGTAGAGATCGCCGAGGGTGCTGTAGCCGGGCATGCCGTGCGGAATACCGATCATGCAGTCCTGCGCGAGTTTTTCCGCGGCGGAGATTTTTGGGCCGTCGACGCCCTTCGAGTCAAGCAGCAGCGTGCGGATGCGGGGCACCGCCTCGTGCGCGCATGGGTTGAGGCGATTGGCGCGGCTGCCCTGCCAGAGAGAGGACTCGTTGAGTTGCAGGTGTTCGTCGCCGGCCCAGGTCTGGCTGCGATTGAGAAGTGGCTCGTTAAGCGGCGACGCCTGGAGGTCGCCATTGTTGGCGCCGGAATTTGCGCCGCCGAAGACCATGGCGCCGAGCCGACCGTTGCCGATGGGCAGCGCATCGTCCCAGATGGGCGCAGGCGCGGGATACCAGAGCACGGCGGAAGTTGGCGCGGAACGCTGGCCGTGCAGGAAGCGGGGAGCGGTGGAGACGAGGGCCGAGCAGAGAAGCAGGATGGCGATTGTGCGGGACATTTTGTGAGGAGGCCTACCCGTGACGGAGTATACGATTGCCGGAGATGATAAATAAAGCGATTTATAACATGTTGTCACGATGCAAATGCAGCATTTATAGTGGTGACGTTTTTTGGGGGACAAATTGATGATGATGAAGCGAGCGATGGCTATCTCGGCGATTGCGGTAAGCGTTTTCTGTTGCGGTCAGTTAAAAGCGCAGGTGCAGACGCTGGTGCCGGAGCCAGTACCCGGCGCGAAGCCGGTGACGGTGGACCATATCAAGATTCACGGCACTGCGCTTGAGGGCAATCTTGAAGGCGATGCCGTCGATCGCGATGTGATTGTGTTTTTGCCGCCGAGCTACCAGAAGGCCAGGCATCGCCGCTACCCGGTGCTGTATGCGCTGCACGGCTACTCGATCGGCGCGGAGCAGTGGACGCACGAGATTCATGTGCCGCAGACGATCGAAGGCGCCTTTGCGCAGGGCGCGAAAGAGATGATCGTGGTGTTGCCGGACTCGAAGACGCTGCACGACGGGTCGATGTACTCGAGTTCGGTGACGACGGGCGACTTTGAGAAGTTCATCGCGCACGATGTGGTTGCGTATATTGATGCGCATTACCGGACGATTCCGAACCGGCAGAGCCGTGGACTGGTGGGGCACTCGATGGGCGGATACGGTGCGTCGCGCATCGGCATGAAACATCCGGAGGTATTCGGCGCACTGTACATCATGAGCCCATGCTGCATGTCGGCGCGACCGGCGGGACCGCCGAATTCAGAGATGGAAAAGCAGCTCGAAGCGGTGAAGACGCCGGCAGACTCTGCGAAGCTGGGGTTCTTTGCGCGTGCGCAGCTTGCGACGGCCGCGGCGTGGTCGCCGGACCCCAAGAATCCGCCGCTCTATCTCGATCTGCCGACGAGTGCCGCAGCCGGATGTGCTGGCAAAGTGGGCCGCGAACGCTCCGTTGGCCTTTATCGACCAGTACATCGACAACCTGCGCGAGTATCGCGCGATCAGCATTGACGTGGGCGACCAGGATGGATTGAAGGTGGACACAACGAAGTTGCACGAGATTCTGGACAACTACGGCATCACGAACGGCTTTGAGATTTACCACGGTACGCACACGAGCGCCGTCGCCGATCGCTTTCAAAATCATGTGATGCCCTTCTTCAGCAAGAATCTCTGTTTCACGCTGCAGTGCAGGTAATTCCGAAGCGCTGCGCGGCGTTCGGAGATTCTGTCCACAGCGAAGACGGACCAAGCGAGTTTCGTACAGCGCATATATGCCCGGCGCCTTCCTTCTGCATCCAACCGTGGATGAGGAATAAGTCGTCGGTTGCTGAGTTTACACGGAAGCGGAATGCTGATGGATCAGTCGACTCAATATGCAATAGCTGTTTCACGCGGGTAGCTGTGCAGAGCCATGATTCGGAAGTGCTTCATCTTGAGGAAGTTCACAGTTGTGCGGGCTTCGACCTGGGACACATCCTGCGTCCAGCTGTAATAGAAAAGCGAGTGCAATGAAGGCGACGCTGGTCGCCTGAGCGCGGATGTAGAGATTTGGTCTGCGCGAAAAGAGTGGAAGTATGTGCCTTGCAATCCCTGGCAAAGTTGTTGAGGCATTTGCAAAAGACGGAATGCGGATGGCGCGCGTTCAGTTTGGCGGAGTGGTGCGCGAGGCCTGCCTGGACTACGTGCCCGAGACGCAGGCCGGTGACTACGTGCTGGTGCATGTTGGCTTTGCAATCAGCCGCGTGGACGAAGAAGAAGCTCAACGCACGTACCAGGCGCTCGCCGAACTCGATCAGCTTGGCGAACTTGACATTCCCGAGGTTGACGATGACGGTCAACAGCCGCTCCCCAAAGGAGATGGCCGATGAAATATCTGGACGAGTATCGGGACGGCAAGATTGCGCGCAAGCTGGTCGATGAGATCGTACGGATACAGACAAAGGCCTGGGTGATCATGGAGGTCTGCGGCGGGCAGACTCACTCCATTGTGAAGAATGGAATCGATTACCTGCTGCCCGAGGGAATCGAGCTGGTGCATGGCCCGGGATGCCCGGTGTGCGTGACCCCGCTGGAGATGATCGATAAGGCGCATGCGATTGCGCGGCGCCCGGAGGTGATCTTCTGCTCTTTTGGCGACATGCTGCGGGTGCCCGGTTCGGAGGGTGATCTGTTCAGCATCAAGTCGAAGGGCGGCGATGTACGGATTGTTTATTTCCCCCTCGACTGCCTGAAGATTGCGCGCGCCAACCCCGACCGAGAGGTCGTTTTTTTTGCGATCGGCTTTGAAACAACGGCTCCGGCGAATGCGATGTTGGCGTGGAGGGCGAAGGAAGAGGGGCTTCGCAACGTGTCCCTGCTGGTTTCGCATGTGCTGGTGCCGCCGGCCATTGAAGCGATTTTGTCTTCGCCGAGGAATCGGGTTCAGGCGTTTCTTGGTCCGGGCCATGTGTGCGCGGTGGTTGGCTATGGCGACTACGAGCCGCTGGCGAGGAAGTTCCACGTGCCGATCGTGATTACCGGGTTTGAGCCCGTTGATCTGCTCGAGGGCATTCTCATGGTGGTGCAGCAACTGGAAGAGGGACGCGCCGAGGTGGAGAACCAGTACTCACGCGTGCTCGACCGGGGCGGCAATCGCGCCGCGCAGGATCTAATCGGCAAGGTCTTCGTGGTGCGCAATCGCAAGTGGCGCGGCGTGGGCACTATTCCTGAGAGCGGTTATGCGTTGAGTGCGGAGTTCGAGGCGTTCGATGCGGAGAAGCGCTTCAGGGTGGAGGCGATCGATACTGCTGAGCCTGCGATTTGCATCTCGGGCGAGATTCTGCAGGGAATCAAGAAGCCGCACGATTGCCCGGCCTTTGGAAGCGCGTGCACGCCGCAGCATCCGCTGGGTGC
>JBATYG010000086.1:0-4742 GCA_049673945.1 Occallatibacter sp. | reverse complement strand
CTCCCAGTTCTTCGAGCGCCGTACACTTGCTGCGTCTCGTCTCTCTCTTCATTTTCCGTAGATCTCGGCGGCAATGCCCAGCCGTTCGGCCTCCTGCCGTATCGTCTCTCCGCGACGCACCACATCGACGGAGCTTCTCGCCCGCAGCCGTCGCGCGTCCCGTCGCAGCGCCGCCTCGCCTTCTCGTTTTAATTCGTCTTCCGCGCGCTGCGCCGCCGCCATCGACGCAAGCTTCCCCTCGCTCGGAACCAGCGCGTACACAAGCTCGCATCCCATCGCCTCCGCCGCGCGACGCAGATTGCTGAGCCGCACGCGTCCCTGCTGTTCTGACTCTTCCAGCCGGAAAACCTGGGACTTCGCCACTCCCATGCGCCGCGCCAGCTCCACAACCGGAATGCCGATCGCTTGCCGAACCGCGCGCATCCACCCCTCCGGGCGCTGCCCCCTGCTCTTGCACAGGCGAAACGCCAGCGCGATCTCATCCAGTTCCACCCGCAGCCGATCCGTCTCTTCCGGCAGCGGCCGCGCTCTCCACCCGCGCGGCCGCCCCGGCCTGGCCTTCTCCGCATTCCCGCGTGCTTCGGCCGGTCCGCCTCCCGTCTGCTCGGTTCCGGCTTCCTCCAGCGGCCGAGCCGCCGTTGTACCCAGCACCTTGAAGAGTTCGGCAAGCCCTATCAGGCTGTCGGCTCCTCTTCTGTCTTTCCCCGTGATCGTGTCTTTCCCTCTGTATGTCCCCATGCTTTTCTGCGCCCTCTCTCCGCTGCTGTTCGTTCGACACCCCTCGAAGTCGCAAACCAAGCGACCTGCAATCATTCTGCAAAAAACAGGTGTAATTCTTTGCACATTTCCCGATGCCCGACTTGCGTCTCGGCAATCGCATCCATCAGTGCGGTAAACTAGCTGCAAATGCGGGTCTTCGGTATCGACTGCGGAACGGAAATCACCGGCTTCGGCGTTGTGGAAACATTTGACGCCGGCCGCCAGCCCCAGCTTCTCTGCAAATGCCTGGGAGCCATCCGCCTCTCCAAAGCCAGGCCGCTGCCCGAGCGCCTCGCCCAGGTCTTTCGCGAACTCAACGCCGAACTCGAGCGCTGGCGGCCCGATGTAGTTGCCGTCGAAGAGGTCTTCTACTCCGTCAACGCCAAGTCCGCGCTCAAGTTAGGCCAGGTGCGCGGTGTCGCGCTCCTCGCCGCCGCCTCTGCCGGCCTTCCGGTTGCCGAGTACGCGCCCTTGCGCATCAAATCAAGTGTCGTAGGCTACGGCCTGGCCAAAAAAGAGCAGGTGCAGTTTATGGTTGCAAGGCTTCTCAGCCTGACCGAGATCCCCGAGCCGCCCGACGCCGCCGACGCCCTGGCCATTGCCATTTGCCACATTCATACGGCGCAGACACTGCTTCATCAGGGGGCCATGCAATGAGGCTGCTGGTGCTACTGATATTGGCGGCGGCCTTTTTGTCTGCCCCGCCAATGCAGGGGGAACCCGGCGCAGTTCTCCAAATCGACTACTCGAATCCCGGCCTCGTTCCGGCCAACTGGACGCTCCTTCTCCGCGCGGACGGCAGTGGGCATTTCCACTCCGAGCGCGGGACCGCGAAGCCCGGCGAAACCCTCTCCATCCAGCCCGTCGCCGTCGATCGCGATGTCCGCCTCAGCAGCGCTTTCACCGCCCACGTCTTCGACATCATGCACAAGCAGAAGAACTTAAACGAGGGCTGCGAGAGTCATCTCAAGGTTGCCTACCAGGGAACGAAGCGATTCACATTCACCTCTCCGGAAGACGGCGCCGAGTCCTGCGAATTCAATTACTCCAAGAATCACGAGATCCAGTCCCTCAGCGATTCGTTCGTGGCCGTGGCGACTACCATCCTCGCCGGGGCCCGGCTCGAGCTGCTGCTCCAGCACGATCCTCTCGGCCTCGATCAGGAGATGCAGTTCCTCGTTGACGGCACAAAGGATGGGCGCGTGCAGCAGATGTGCGCGATCCGTGGCATCCTGCAGAAACTGCAGGATGATCCTTCGGTAATGGAGCGCGTCCGCAAACGCGCAGGCATGCTTCTTGCAGAGTCCAATTAAGCTTGCCGTCCGCCCGCGGATTTACCGCGACTTTCAGGCTGAAACAGGTGTCCAATAAGAGTGTTGGCCCTGAAAATCCTGAAGCAGATTTTCCTCGGGCCGCAGGAAAGCGGGAGCGCCATGACAAACACGAAACTTAACTGGTTCACACCAGGCCGCAAGATGGGTGGATTGGCGTTCATCCTGATGGGCGCGCTGGCGCTCGCCGGCGTCTCGGCCGCGCAGGAATCGAATCCTGCCGTGCGCGCCGCCCGCCTCAGCGACGTCGAGGGGCAGGTTCAGCTTTCGCAGGGCAACCAGGTGATGGCATCGCAGGCGCCGATTAACGCACCGCTCTTTGAGGGCACGCAGATCACAAGCAGTGAAGATGGCCGGGCTGAAGTTCAGTTTGATGACGGCAGCGTGGCGCGCGTCTCTCCCAACAGCTCCATCACCATCAGCGTCCTCCGCCAGCAGGCCGGCGCCCCCGACACTGAAGTTATCGTCAACAGCGGCCTCGCCTACTTCGAGATTCAGAACTCCACGCAGCCTGACAGCTTCCGTGTCCGCTTCGGCGACAGCGTGGCCACGGGGAGCGGATTCACCGTCCTGCGGGTGAACGTCGACAACCCGCCCGGGGAAGTGGCGGTCTTTTCGGGCAACGCCCAGGTCAGCGGCGCAAACTCCATGGCCGCCGATGTGCACGGCGGCGAAAGCCTCAAGCTGAGCGCCGAGATGCCGGGCAACTACACCGTCGCCGATTCCATCGAGCCGGATTCCTGGGACACCTGGAACTCTGACCGCGACCAGGCCCTCACCGCGCAGGAGTCGCAGCAGACCGCCGCCACCAGCTCCGTGCCGGACAGCAATAACCCCGCGTGGAGCGACCTCGATGCAAACGGCAACTGGTACAACGTCCCCGGCCAGGGCTATGTTTGGTCGCCGTATCAAGCGGAGAGCGGTGACTGGGATCCCTACGGCACAGGAAGCTGGGTGTGGACTCCGGGTTACGGGTACGTCTGGGCGAGCGGCGAATCGTGGGGATTCATGCCTTATGCCTACGGATCGTGGGGCTATTACAGCGGTATCGGCTGGGGCTGGGCACCCGGCTTTGGCCATAGTCCCTGGTGGTGCGGCGGCAGCTATACCTTCAACATTCACAATGCGCCAAACCGGTACTTTCCTCCGCAACGGCCGCGCGGCGGACCCGTACCACCGGCGACGGTACGCGTGGCAGGCGGCCGGTATCAGCCCTACCCGATTGTGACGGTCAAGCGGAGCAGCGGCAGTCTGCAGGGGGCCCCGATTCGCCCGCGCAATGGGCCGGTCTCGATTGCTGGGAATACCGTTACGCCTCTTCAGCCCGTCGGACATACTTCGATGCGGCCTGCGGCGCCCCGCGCGGGTTATCTGCCGCAGAGCGGCGGTTCTTCCGGCTTCGTGCAGCGCAGCAATCCGGCCGGCAACGTGAACGTCAGCAGGCCCGTCTACGGCATCGACACTGGCTCGCAGGGCATTATCGCCGCGCCTCCGGGATATCACGGTAACGGCAACAGCTACCCGCGGCCGGCTTCGCCGACGATGCGCTATCCCCAGCCGCAGGCACCACCGCGATCGACAGGCTTTCCTTCCGGCGGTTACAACGCGCCAAGGCCCTCGGCTCCAAGCCGCGCGCCCGCCGCGCCCAGCCATCCAGCAGGCGCTCCGCATCCGAGCGGTGGAGCACCGCACGGCGGCGGACGCTCGCCCAAATAACCCGTAATCGCAGAGCCGCATCCAGGGGCCGCGGAGCCGATCTTCGCGGCCCTTCTTATTTCCCGGCGCTTCAGTCGTAAAACTCGGGAGATTTCTTCAGCGAATCCCACTGCGTTCCGTCGTGGCCAAAGACCACCAGCGCGGCGTTTTCGCGCGCCGCAATCGCCTGCAGCTTCCGCGTGCTTGCAATCAGATCGGCTTCGTTTTCGTCATACGGCCCCGGTTTTCGATCGGGGGTGAAAGCACGCTCCAGGATCACCGCGTCGATGGCCAGCAGCACCGCCCCGGTGTGCGGCAGGCGCACCAAAACGGATTGATGGCCGGCGACGTGGCCGCTGGTTTCAAACAGTGTCATCCCGGGCAGCAATTCGATGTCGCCATCAACAAAGCGGTAGCGCAGCGACGGGTGATCCCAGTGCGGGCGAGCTTTCTGCAGCCGGCCGTGGCCGTTGCGCGCCAGTTCATAGTGCGAATGCTGAACGACAAACTCCGCCTGCGGAAAGTGGTCGTGATAGCCCGCGTGATCGACGTCGAAGTGAGTACAGATCACCATGTCGATCTGCTCCGGCTTCAGCCCCAGCAATGCGAGCTGCTCGATCACGTTGCTCTCGAAGCGGGGCGTGGGAGTGCTCATCCGATCCTCTGGAGCGAGGCCACTGTCGATGAGGATATAGCGGTCGTCGGCCGTTTCGATCAGGTAGCAGCCCATTGACATTTCGATTGTGCGGCCCTCTCCCACGGGAAGGGTGAGAGCAGCCAGTTGCATAAGGTAAAGCTTCCGGGGAGAAGAAGAGGGTGCGGTCATTGCGTTTCCTTGGGTCGGGGTTTGTCCGGTGCTGCGTTGCACGGACGTCAAAACAGATTGTCCGCTACAGGCAGGTTCGCGGGTGAGTTATCACTATCTCCCGATACGAACAACTTATCAAGTTAGTGCCC
>JBATYG010000085.1:0-3028 GCA_049673945.1 Occallatibacter sp. | reverse complement strand
CGATGTTGTTGACCTCGGCGCGATGCATGCGGATGACATCGAGGAAGGGCTCGCGGTTCACATAGAAGCCGGGGCATGCGCCTCCCTGGCGTTCCACGCTGGCGGTTAACGGCGTAGCCGATGCCAGCGGAGGGCACTGCGCCGCGACGACAGCCGACTGCAGATAGGCCTGGCCGCACATGATCGCCGTTAGCGCCCCGGCGAGGTCGCGGCCCGCTTCCGAGTCATAAGGCAGGCCAAAGGCCATCAGCAGCGCGCCGAGATTGGCATAGCCGAGTCCGAGCGGACGATAGTCGTGCGAGTTCTTGGCGATTGCCTCAGTGGGATAGCCGGAGTTGTCGACCAGGATCTCCATTGCGGTGATGACGACGGAGATCGCATGCCGGTAGGCCGCGATATCAAAGCTCCCCGACGGCGTAACAAACTTGAGCAGATTGAAGCTGGCCAGGTTGCACGCGGAGTTATCGAGGAACATGTACTCCGAGCAGGGATTCGACGCATTGATCCGGGCCGTGTTCTTGCTCGTGTGCCAGCGATTGATCGTGGTATCGAATTGCAGGCCGGGATCGCCGCAAAGCCAGGTCGCCTCAGCGATCTTCTGCATGATGTCGCGAGCCTTGTAGGTTTTTGCCAGCTTGCGATCCTTCACCGTGTAGGTTGAAAAATCGCCATCCGCCTCGTAGGCACGCATGAACTCGTCGCTTACACGCACGGAGTTGTTGGCGTTCTGGAAGAAGATCGACGAATAGGCCTCGGAATCCGGTCCTGAGCCGTCGTAGCCGGCGCGAATCAGGGAGAAGGCCTTCGCTTCTTCTTTTGCCTTGCAATCGATGAAGTCGAGAATATCCGGATGGTCGACATTTAGAATGACCATCTTTGCGGCGCGGCGCGTTTTTCCGCCGGACTTGATGACGCCCGCGAAGGCGTCGAAACCGCGCATAAAGCTCAACGGCCCAGAAGCCTGCCCACCGCCTGAAAGCAGTTCCATTGAACCGCGAATCGAGGAGAGGTTTGTACCGGTACCGGAGCCCCACTTGAAGAGCATGCCTTCTGTCTTGGCAAGGGTGAGAATCGAATCAAGAGAATCGTCGACGGCGTTGATGAAGCAGGCCGAGCACTGGGGATTCCGGTAGCCAGTTGCTTCGAATTTCACACCGCCGCTGGGCGCGTCCCAATGCCAGCTCTGGCCTGTGGATTGCGGCTCCAGGCGATCGCATCCGACATTGAACCAGACCGGCGAATTGAAGGCCACGCGCTGCGTAAGCAGCATCGCTGCGAGCTCATCGTGGAACTTTGCTGCATCTTCGACGCTTGCGAAGTAGCCGCCTTTCATGCCCCAGTCACGGATCGTTTCAGCCACTCGGCTTACGAGTTGACGCACACCGGTTTCGCGCTCAGCGGTTCCAAGCTGCCCATGCAGATACTTTGAGGCAACAATATTGGTCGCGGTCATCGACCAGTCGATGGGAATCTCAACGTCCTTCTGTTCGAAGATCGTGTTCCCCTTGCTGTCGGTAATCGAAGCCGTGCGGCGCTCCCACTGCACCTCGTCGTAGGCGGAGACGCCATCATGAGAGAAGCGGCGCGAAAACAATAGGCCACCCTGACCTTGCAGGCCCTGGAGGGGAGCGGCGGATGTGTGAAGTTGAGCCTCGTTCATAAGTTCCTCTCGAGTCGAAAAAGTTGGGCCTGACACCTACCGTCCACGGGACCCCTCGGGCCGTTGATTGCGGGTGTCGATATTTCAAATAACCGATTTCAAATAACCTGATTTCAAATAACTTGGGAAAAACGGCGTCTGGGAGGTCCGCCGCGAATTCCCCGGCCGGCGCCTTCGATGCAGGCCTCGCCGTCGGGCTTCTTTACAGTCTGTTGAATGCCGCAGATGAAAAAATACCCCTCTCTATGGGGCAAGTCAACTGCAAACCACAATATCTTGTATTTCGGCAGCATTTGCGGCACATCTGTTCCAAATCCGGCCAAACGGCCTGTGGAAAGCTCAAATCGCCTTGACTACGGCGGCTTTTCCGGGTGAAATTGCCTCAAACCCAGTGCTTTCCGGGCAACTTCTGACCCGGTGCTCTGACTCAAGCCTATGCCTCGCCGGGGTGTGCCGCAAGGGCCCAGAGACGGTGTAAAACCAGCTCCAGATGTGTGAATTAGGGCAGAGAAGCCGCCCTTCGTGCTTCGGATCGTCAGACCGATCCCGGGGAGTCTGCTAGGCTGTTTTTCGTGCCGGAAAACCCATCAGTTCCCATTGATTGGAAGCCTGCGGCGCTTCCCCGCCCTGTCAACCTGCCTGGCCGCTACGTCACCCTGGAGACCTTAGGCGCCGGCCACGGTACGGACCTCTGGCAGGCCATCCATGGACATGATGAGCTGTGGACGTGGATGGCAGGGGAATCAGCGCCAAGCCCGGCTGCCCTACTTGAACAGCTTGCACGCTGGCGTGAGGCCGAGAAGGCGGTGCTGTTTGCCATCGTGTCGGCGGACACGAAAAAGGCTGCCGGATGGGCCAGCTATATGCGGATCGCCGAGGCCCACGGAGTCATCGAGATAGGCAACGTCGTGTTCTCGCCAGAACTGCAACGGACGCGGGCCGCCACCGAGGCCGTCTACCTGATGGCGCGGCATGTCTTCGAGGACCTGGGTTATCGGCGTTACGAGTGGAAGTGCCACTCGGAAAACGCGCCGAGCCGCCGAGCCGCGCTGAGGTTCGGCTTCACCTTTGAAGGCATCTTTCGCCAGCACATGGTGGTGAAGGGACGCAACCGCGATACAGCATGGTTCGCGATGCTCGACCACGAGTGGCCGGCACGCAAGAAGGCCTTCGAGACGTGGCTGGACCCCAAGAACTTCGACGCCGTGGGCCGTCAGCGGCGATCGCTGACGGAGATAGCCGCCAGCGTCGGCCCCATGCCCGCCTAATTTCCGGAGCCAGCGCCCGCAGACGTGAGCACAAGCTGCTGCTGGTCATTGGTTGCGACCTTCTGATAGTAGTCGTGCAGCTCTGGATATCCCTTGGGAT
>JBATYG010000084.1:0-3198 GCA_049673945.1 Occallatibacter sp. | reverse complement strand
CGCCTAATCCATAGCCTATTGTCGCACAGGGGCGGAAGCACGGTCTGCGGCGCGTGCGATCCGAAATGTAACCAACGATGCAGGCGGCCGATAGAGGGCCGGCGGGGCCGGACGTGCTGGGCGGGATGCGCTGGCGGAGGCTTCGGGGGCTTAATTAACCCGGGCCGGGTCGCCGAGGCGTTCGGTGACCATGCTGAAGAAGGTCCGTAGATCCTCCTCCTCGCCCACGGTGAGCCGCCGGTAGACCTTGACCAGCGGGAAGAGATGCGAGCCGCGCACCTCGACAGAGGGAACGGCGGCGACACCGCCGGGATACTGGGTCATCTGCCAGGCGCCGGCGTAGCGGCGGCGGAGCACTTCGCCCAGATAGCTGCCCCAGAGGCGCACTTCAAAGTCCAGGTCGAGCTCGGGGCTTTCGCCGACGAGCACGAGGATCTCGTCGAGGGCGTCGATTGACTCCGCGGTGAAGTCGAGGGTTTGATTGAAGCTTTGCCGCGCGTGTTCCTGAGCCGCACGCGCATAGCCGTCCATCATCGAGCCGAGGTCCGGGAATGTTTGCGATTCGAGACTGCTCCGCAGCTCACCCATCTGCTCAATAGGGTATCTCAAGCGAGCCGACTCTGGGGCGAAAAGCGGTGTTTGATGTCCCTATGTGGCACACTAAGAAATGAGCGGAATGGAGGCGTTTTTAGCGCGATGAAACTTGCGTATTTTTGTGTTGTGGCGATGGGAGTTGCGCTGTTCGCGGGGCGAGCCCAATCGGCAAGCCGCGATATCTACCCTGACCCGGCGCAGGCAAAGACTGACCTGGCGGCGGCGCTGAAGAGCGCTTCGGAAACGCACAAGCGCGTTCTGCTTGATTTTGGCGGCAACTGGTGCGGCGACTGCATTGTGCTGGACATGTACATGCACAACGAGCCGAACCGCACGCTGCTGGACGCGAACTATGTGCTGGTGCACGTCAACGTGGGCCACATGGACGAGAACCTCGACATCGCGAAGCGGTATGACGTGCCGCTGAATAAGGGCGTGCCCGCACTGGCCGTGCTGACGGAGAAGGGGAAGCTGCTCTACAGCCAGGAGAACGGGCAGTTTGAGGCGATGCGGCGCATGGAGCCCTCGACCGTCACCGACTTCCTGGTGCAGTGGAAGCCAGTGAAGCCGGGATGCAGCGCGGTGCAGATGAACTGCTGAGCGGGGACTTAAGGGACTGAAGGACTAGAGCGCGATCGCGGGATGGCGTTTGCCGGAGTGATTGGCCTGCTCGAAGGCGTGGCCGAGTTGGAGGACGCTGAAGTCCTGCTTGTCGCGGCCCACGATCTGCAGACCGATGGGAAGGCCTTCGGGAGTGAAGCCCGCGGGTACAGAAGCTGCGGGGTTGCCGGTGGCGGAGATGTACCAGCAGCTCTTCATCCAGTCGATATAGTCGGTGAAATGGACGCCATTGATTTCTGTCGGCCAGGGTGTGTTGATGTCGAAAGGCGGCAGTTGCGTGGTGGGCAGGATGAAGTACTCGTACTTTTCCAGGAAGGCCTGAAAGTTGCGCCACACTTCGGTGTGCGCGATCTCCGCGCGGATAAGGTCGTTTCCGGAGAGGGCGAGACCTTCTTTGATCTCGGCGGTGAGCGTGTCTTTGAAGCCGTCAGGATATTTCTGAAGTCCCGCGCCGTAGATGGCGGCGGCGTTCCATGCGCGCAAAATGCGAAAAGAGATCTCGGCGGGGGCGAAGTCGGGCTCGGCCTGTTCGACAATGCAGCCGAGAGATTCAAAGGTCTTGCGCTGCGCGTCGATTACAGTACGGACGCGCGGGTCGATCGGGATGCCGTTGAGGTCTTTGAACCACGCGACGCGCACACCTTTGAAGTTCCGTTCGAGGGGACGGGCGAAGAGTGAGCCGGGCTCATTGATGGAGAGCGGGCTGCTGATATCGGGACCGGCGATGGTGCTGAAAGCGAGCGCGAGATCGGCGGTCGATCGGCCAAGGCAGCCATTGGTCGCAAGCGTAGACCAGCCCATGTGACCGGATGGATTGGGCACGCGGCCGATAGAAGGACGGAAGCCAACGATGTTGCAGAACGCGGCGGGATTGCGCAGGGAACCGCCCGCGTCAGAGCCGCTGGCGACTGGCACCATACCGCAGGCGAGCGCGACTGCTGCGCCACCCGAGGAGCCGCCGCAGGTCTTTGTCAGGTCGTAAGGGTTGTGGGTCGCGCCGAAGACGCGGTTGAATGTCTGCGAGCCGGCGCCGAACTCGGGCGTATTGGTCTTACCGAGGAAGATCGCTCCGGCGGCGCGCATACGCGTGACGAGCAGGTTGTCTTTGGCGGGGACGTAATCCTTGAAGAGCGGCGAACCGAAGGTGGTGCGCACGCCGGCGGTTTCGATGAGATCTTTGTGCGCGACGGGCAGGCCGTGCAGCGCGCCAAGGGTTTCGCCATGCGCCTGCATCTCGTCGGCGCGCGCGGCTGCGGCGGTCGCCTGTTCGGCGATCAGGGTGACGATCGCGTTGACCTGGGGATTGAGGCGATCAATCTGCCGGAGGTGTTCGGCGAGGGCTTCGCGGGCAGAGAGCTTCTTTGCCCGGATGAGACTCGCCATCTCGACCGCGGAAGTAAAGCAAAGCGAGGGGGCCGCAGATTCGGCGCCGGACATCGCAGGAAACGCCGAATAGACCGAGACAGCGGCGAGCCCGGCGAGGACCTCGCGGCGGGTAAGCAGAACCTGCGTTGCAAGCATGCAACGACATTACCATGCGGTCCGCCTCCGTGGGTCAGGTGGCCGCTAACGTCCCGCGGAGCTGAGAGGGGCGAGATGCTTCGTATTCTGGTAGGTATAGGTAATGCGGTGAATCACCGTGATGGTTGAGAGCACGGCGAGCACCCAGAGCACGGGCGCCATCACTCCCCAGCGGTTGAAGAGCGCGCCGAGCAGGATGAGGACGATGCGCTCCGGCCGCTCCATGAAGCCCACCTTGCACTGGCCGATGAGGGCCTCAGCGCGTGCGCGCGTGTAGCTGACCATGAGCGAAGTGACCATGACGAAGGCCACAAGGACGACGTAGCGGAAGCGATTGATGCGCCCGTAGTAGACCAGCAGGCCGAAGAAGAGCACCACGTCGGAGTAGCGGTCAATAACCGAATCGAAGTACGAGCCAAAGACCGTGACCTTGTTAATGCGGCGCGCCACGCGGCCGTCGAC
>JBATYG010000083.1:0-5173 GCA_049673945.1 Occallatibacter sp. | reverse complement strand
GTTTCGCGGCGAATCCGCTCGCGCAGCGCGTCCATTGCGGGATCGGCGCCGGCAGCCGGCGGGGCCGTCTTCCCGGACCAGCGGCGAACCAGCCGAATAGTCCCTAGCAACGCCGCGGCAAAGACCGCGAAGGGTGCGACCCAGGCCACGAGATCGAAGCCGTGCGTGGTAGGAGCGGCGAGCACGGTTGCGCCGTATTTGGCGGCAAAGCTTGAAAGAATCTCCTGATCCGTCAATCCCGAAGCAATGGCCGAGCTGAGCTCGTTGCGCATGCGGCCGGACTCCGGGCAGCCAACGTGATTACACTCGCCCAGCAACTGTGCGCAGCCGCAGGTGCACATCATGCGGTGGCCGAGGTCGTTGAAGCGTTCGCCGCTGTTGCTTGCGCCCGTCGAAAAGCACACTGCAACGGCAAGCAGCGCAGTCTGCGTCAGCTTGATCCAGAGGCTGAATCGACCAGTGCCGCGCATCAGTCGCCCCCTTTGAGCGCCGGCTCGGGCACAGCGCGCACAGCGGGTGCGCGCAAAGCGGCTGCCGCTGGTGTTGCACTCGGCGCCAGGGCCACAAAGGTGCCGATGACCATCAGAACCACGCCGGCCCAGATCCAGCCAACGAGCGGATTGAGAAATGCCTTGATTATCGGCCTGCCGGTATCAGGGTTCACTCCCTCGTACACGACATAAAGATCCCATCCGGGCGATGAGTGGATCGCGACCATTGTCTGCGGCTGCGAGCTGGCGAGATAGACGCGCTTCTCGGGTGTCATCTGGAAGAGCTGCTTGCCGTCCTTCGAGACATTCAGAATGGCGTACTCGGAGTCGTAGTTGGGATTCGTGTCCTGGGTGAAGCCCACGCACTCAAGCGTGTATGGCCCGATCGGCAGCGTGGAGTGCAGCGCCAGTTCGCGCTCTTCGCTGCGATTGAAGGCGGAGCCTGCGAGTCCCACCACCACGATCAATACGCCGATGTGCACGATGTAGCCACCGTAGCGGCGGGTATTGCGTCGGATGAGCAGCAGCGTCGCGGCGAAGAGGTTGCGACGCGTCTGCTTCGCAATTACGGCGGCTCCTCGCAGAAACTCTGACAGGATTGCCGTCATCACTCCTGCGGCAATCGAAAACGCGACCAGCGCGTAAAAATTGCCGGCATCGAATGCGCCATTCTTCCACGGATGTACGCCGACGGAGAGGCAGACAATTGCTGTTCCCCATAATGCGATCGACGGCAGGATGAAGTTGCGGCGGATCGCGCGCATTGAGGTCGCGCGCCAGGGCAGCAGGGGTCCCACGCCCGTGAGGAAAAGCAGAAAGAGGCCGATCGGCACTGCGACGCGGTTGTAGAACGGCGGCCCGACAGTGACCTTCGAGCCCTGCACATACTCCGAGAGAATGGGGAAGAGTGTCCCCCAGAGAATGACGAAGCAGGCGGCCAGCAGAACGAGATTGTTGAAGAGAAAACTCGACTCGCGGCTGACCAGCGACTCAAGATGCTGCTCGCTCTTGAGATGGTCGCGCTGCAGCACAAAAGTGAAGATGCAGACAGCGAGCGTGATCACCATAAAGGTGATGAACCAGTTGCCGATGGACGATTGCGCAAAGGCATGCACTGAAGAGACAAGCCCGGCGCGTGTGAGCAGCGTTCCCAGGATCGAGAGCAGGAAGGTCGAGAAGATGAGCCAGACGTTCCAGCTTTTCATCATGCCTTTGCGCTCCTGCATCATCACCGAGTGCAGAAAAGCGGTGCCGGTGAGCCAAGGCATGAAGCTCGCGTTTTCCACCGGGTCCCAACCCCAGTAGCCACCCCAGCCGAGCACGGCGTAGGCCCAGTGCATGCCGAGAAAGATGCCCATGGTGAGAAAGAGCCAGGTCACGAGCGTCCAGACGCGGGTCACCCGGATCCACTTTTCCCCGGGATAACGCATCATCAGGGCGCCGAGGGCAAAGGCAAAGGGAACACTGAAGCCCACATACCCGAGGTAAAGCATCGGGGGATGGATCACCATCTCCGGATACTGCAGCAGCGGATTGAGTCCGTTGCCGTCTTGAGGTATGGCGCCTTTGAGCAGCGAAAACGGCGGTGCGGCGAAGTTGATGACCGAAAGAAAGAAGACCTGGATCGCCGCAAGGATGGTGCCCGCGTAGGCGTAAAGCTTCACATCGGTCTTGTGGGTGAGGCGCAGAACGAAGCCGTAGGCCGAGAGGAGCCACGCCCACAGCAGCAAGGAGCCTTCCTGGCCGCTCCACATCGCGGCAAATTTGTAGGGGCCGGGCAGCGCGCGGTTCGAGTGCTCGAGGATGTAGGTAATCGAGAAGTCGTTATTAAAAACGGACCAGATGAGGGCGAATGCCGCCGTGCTGACTGCGACAAAGCTTGCAATTCCCGCGCGGCGGGCCGTGTCAGCCAGGCGTTCCGGCGAAATCGCTGCCTGCTGGCCGGTCGCGATCAGCCGCAGCGCAACGGCTCCGGCGAAAAGATTATAAGCGGCTAAGGCCAACGCAATCAGAAGGGCAAAACTGCCAAGGGTTGCCATTTACACTCCACCTCAATTCTCGCACCTGAGGCGCGGCAGGCCCATCGGCGAGATTTGATCCATGTCGCTATCTTCCACCCATCATAGGTCTTTGGCGTGTGATTTAACTCACACCTTAGGTGGAGACAGGGAAGGCAGGAGCGCGCTATTGAATCCGCGGAGAGGGAAGTTCCCGGGCGACCATTTGGCTGGCCGCGGCCAGCATCTCCTCAGGAGCTGCATGCCGGGAGAGAAAGCGGACTGAGCTTTCCGGCGAGCCGCCGGGCGATCTGTCGGGCCCGCCAAGAACCAGCATGGGCACGCCTGGCAGGCGCGCGTGCATTTCGGCGAGAATGTCCTGGCCGTCGGGTCCGGGCCGATGCAGATCGGCAATCACCAGCGCGAGCCTGCCTGCAAAGAGCGGCTGCTCGACCATCCAAAGAGCCTCAATCGGATCAGCAGCGCGCTGCACGCTGTGAAACCTTGTTTCGAGGGTCGATTTGCGGATAGATGCGTCCAGCGGATCATCATCCACCAGAAGAATGGTCGCCATAAGGGCTCCGGTGCTGCGACCCGACAGGGCTGAATCTGCTTACGCGCTCGCTCAAATCAGTCTGATGGCCGGCGCCGAAAGGCGGTTGCCCGCTGAGCCTCCCTCAGCCGAAGAGGAACTCCTTTTCGCGCAGCTCTTTAATGCTGTCGCGCAGCTTTGCCGCCCTCTCAAATTCGAACTTCCGCGCTGCCTCCCGCATCTCGGTTTCCAGCTTGGCAATATATTGATCAACTTCGGCCTGCGAGGTGAATTCTGGCAATCCTGCCACCTCTTCTTCCATCACCTCGCCGTACTCGGCCTTCAGAATCTGGGCGAGTCCCATGTCGGCCTTGCTGATGACCGACTGCGGTGTGATGCCGTGCTCCTCGTTATAAGCGCGCTGGATCGCGCGGCGCCTGTCTGTCTCGCCCATTGCCTGCCGCATCGAATCGGTCACCCGGTCGGCATAGAGAATGGCTCTACCTTCGATATGGCGTGCGGCGCGGCCCATCGTCTGGATCAGCGAGCCCGCCGAACGCAGAAAACCTTCCTTGTCCGCATCGAGAATGGCGACGAGGGACACCTCGGGCAGGTCGAGCCCCTCGCGCAGAAGGTTGATGCCGATGAGCGCGTCGAACTCTCCCTTGCGCAGCCCCTGCAGCAGTTTCACCCGCTCGAGCGTTTCGATCTCGGAATGCATGTAACGGCAACGCACGCCAACCTCGGTGTAATAGCCGGCCAGGTCTTCGGACATGCGCTTGGTGAGTGTGGTCACCAGCACCCGCTCATTGCGCTTGGCGCGGTCGCGAATCTCAGCCAGCAGATCGTCAATCTGACCTTTCACCGGGCGAATCTCCACCTCAGGATCAATGAGTCCCGTGGGCCGGATCACCTGCTCCACAACGACGCCCGCCGAGCGCGTCAATTCATACGGACCCGGCGTCGCCGAGACGTAGATGGTCTGGTGGATGCGATTCTCGAACTCTTCGAACTTCAGCGGACGATTGTCCATCGCCGAGGGCAGGCGGAATCCATAATCGACGAGGTTCTGCTTGCGGCTGCGGTCGCCGTACCACATGCCGTGCACTTGCGGAATCGTCGCGTGGCTCTCGTCCACGAAAAGAAGAAAATCGCGTGGAAAGTAGTCCAGCAGCGTTGGCGGCGGCTCGCCGGGAAGCCGTCCCGAGAAGTGCCGCGAGTAGTTCTCAATGCCGTGGCAATAGCCCATCGACTTGATCATTTCGAGGTCGAAGCGGGTCCGCTGATGAACGCGCTGCGCCTCGACGATGCGGCCCTGGCCCTCAAGCTCCGCCACCCATGAGTTCAGTTCGTTGACGATCGAATCGATTGCCGTGCCGCGACGCTCCGGCTGCACAACATAGTGGCTCTTAGGATAAATAGGCAGACGCGCATACTTCTGCTTCACACTGCCGAAGAGCGGATCGATCTGCGCGAGCGATTCAATCTCGTCGCCGAAGAGCTCGATGCGGTAAGCCGACTCGTCATAGGTGGGAAAGACCTCGATAACATCGCCGCGCACGCGAAAGGTTCCGCGACGGAAGTCAGTGTCGTTGCGCTCGTAGAGTATTTCGACCAGCCGCCGCGTGATGTCTTTGCGGCTGATCCGCTGGCCCTTCTCAAGCAGCAGCAGCATGCCATAGTAGGCCTCTGGCGAGCCGAGCCCGTAAATGCAGCTCACCGAGCTGACAATGATCGCATCGCGCCGCTCGAAGAGAGAGCGCGTCGCCGAGAGCCGCAGCTTGTCCAGCTCTTCGTTGATGGTCGCTTCTTTTTCGATATAGAGGTCGCCGGCCGGAATGTATGCCTCCGGCTGGTAGTAGTCGTAGTAGCTGACGAAATATTCGACCGCGTTGCCGGGAAAGAACTGCTTGAACTCGTGGTAGAGCTGCGCAGCCAGCGTTTTGTTGTGTGCCAGAATCAGCGCAGGCCGATTGCTCTGCTCAATGATCTTCGCCATGGTGAAGGTTTTGCCCGAGCCGGTGACGCCAAGCAGCGTCTGATGCTGCTCGCCGGCGGCGATGCCGGAGATGAGTTCGTCGATCGCGCGGGGTTGGTCGCCACGCGGCTTGTATTCGCTAACTAGCTGGAAATCCATGGGCCTGCTTTGATGG
>JBATYG010000082.1:0-22033 GCA_049673945.1 Occallatibacter sp. | reverse complement strand
ATCGAGCCGCTTACCGAACGCGAAGAGAAAATCCTCGCTGTCCTCGAATCGGCAGGAGCAAGCTTCTTCGATCCGCTGCATCAGGCGATCGGTGGCGGCTATCCCGGCGAAACAATTGATGCGTTATGGAGCCTTGTATGGCGTGGCCTCGTCACCAACGACTCGCTGCATGCGCTGCGCGCCTATATTGCCCGCCCGGACAGTGCGCGAAGTGCCCGCCGCGCGCAGACCGGCGCCGTGTTTCGCTCACGGCGCACGACGCCACTCAATGCGCAGGGCCGCTGGTCGGCGCTCGCGCTTCGTGGCCGCGATGCGAAGGGGGATGCTGAACCCTACACGGTCACTGAGACCAGCCACGCACTGGCGTTGCAGTTGCTGAGCCGCTACGGCGTGCTGGTCCGCGAGTCGGTAGCCGCGGAGAACATTCCCGGCGGATTCAGCGCCGTCTACGGCGTGCTCAAGGCTCTTGAAGAGAGCGGCCGCATCCGCCGCGGATATTTTGTCGCCGGCCTCGGCGCTACTCAGTTCGCTTTGCCCTCTGCGGTCGATCTGCTGCGGCAGTTGCGCAGTGAGCCACCGGCCGAGAAGCCGGAGTTTGTGCAGATTGCCGCGGCTGATCCTGCGAACCCGTATGGGTCAGTTTTGCCATGGCCTGCGCTGCCGGCGATCGACGAGGATGCCACTGCGCCCACGGACAGACCCTGGTCCGCGGGGCGAGAGTCGGCGCCGCGCATCCTCAACCGCGCCGCCTATGCCGAGGTGGTCCTGCGCAACGGCCAGCTTGTCGCGTGGCTGCGCCGCAACAATCCGAACATTCTCGTCTTCCTGCCCGCCGATGAGCCTGAGCGCTCGCAGGTGGCCGCGGGCCTCGCGCACTTTCTCTGTGAGCGCGGCCAGGAGCGCATGCTTGGCGCGCGGCACCAGGGCGTGCTCATCACCACCATTAACGGAGATCCGGTTGCGGCTCACTTCATGGCGCGATTGCTCATGGACGCGGGATTTTATGCCGGACCGCTGGGCATGCATCTGCGGCGCATTCCTCTGCCGGTTGCGCACCACGACAGTTTCAGCGGCCGGGAGAGTGGGCAGGAGAGCGGCGAGGTGCAGTGATGCCTGAGGGCGACACAATTTTCCGCACCGCGCGCTCGCTGGGCCGTGCGCTGACAGGCCGGCCCATCACCGGCTTTCGGTCAAACTATCCGCTGCTCACGCGCTTCCACGAAGACACGCCGCTCACCGGCCAGCAGGTCGAGCAGGTCGAATCGCGCGGCAAGTGGCTGCTGATGCATTTTTCCGGCGGCGGCATTCTTGTGACGCACATGCTCATGAGCGGAAGCTGGCATATCTATCGCCCCGGCGAGCCGTGGCTCAAGCCGCGCGATCAAATGCGCATCGTGATCGAGACGGGCGTATGTCAGGCCGTGGGCTTTCGCGTGCCCGTGGCGCAGATGCATACCGCTCGCTCGCTTGCGCGCGACCGCAGAATTCCGCAGGCCGCATGCGACGTGCTCAACGCGACTTTCGACGGTCAGGCGGCGACGGCGCGTCTGCGCGCCTGCGGCAACGAGGAGATCGGCGATGTTCTGCTGCACCAGGAAGTGCTGGCGGGCGTCGGCAATGTCTTCAAGTCCGAGGTCTGCTTTGTCACCGGCGTCAATCCGTTTTGCCGTGTACGCGAGCTGGGCGATGCCGAGCTCGATGCGCTGGTGCGGGCCTCTCAGCGGCTGATCGCGGCGAACGTGCTTGAGGACTCGAGCGACTCGATTGTGACCTATCGCGGCCAGCAGCGGCGCACAACGCATGCCTCCGACCCAGGCGCAAGCCTCTGGGTCTACGGCCGCAGGGGTGAGCCCTGCCGGCGATGTGGTGAGCCCGTGCGGCGGCGCATCCAGGGCCCCGAGGCGCGCGTCACCTTCTGGTGCCAGCAATGCCAGCCCATGCCGGACGGCAGCGACGTCGACGGGTGAGCCAAACTACTGGCTTGGCTTGCCGCCGAGGCCGAAGATCTTCTGGAAGATGTTGCGATGGTCCGGCGGATGATCGCAGGTGTCGGTCGGCGCGGTGCCGTCGAGGAAGGCCGCGTCATAAGTGTCGGGGCACGCAGCGTCACTCAGCAGGTTGGTCGCCTTGTCGAGACTCACCACCTGTACGCCGTCCGGTGGTGTGAAATCGTGCGTATCGGAGTACTGCGGAAGCTGCACGGCCCGCTTCATGAAGGCTGCCCAGATCGGCGCCGCGGCGTGCGCGCCTTCCATCTTGATGTCGGTGTAGTCGTCGTTGCCCACCCACACAATGCAGAGCAGGTTGGTTGTAAAGCCCGCGAACCATGCGTCGTGGCTGGTGCCGGTTTTGCCCGCGGCGGGGGCCAGAAATCCCATGTTGCGCACCGCGGCGCCTGTTCCGCACATATCCTCACCGTTTACCTTGCAGCCGTCGCGTCCGTTGCCTTGCAGAACAGCCTCCATCATGCTCGTGGTGAGAAAGGCGACTCTGGGGTCGAGCACCTGCTTTGTGGCGGGCGAGTAGTCCTGGATGATGTCGCCGGACGAGGTGCGGATGCTGGCCAGCATCCACGGGTCGATGTGCAGGCCATTGTTGGCGAAGATCGTGTAGGCGCCCGCCATGTCCAAGGGCGTCGCATCGTAGGTGCCGATGGCTATCGATGGTGTTGGCCGCGCGCTCTTAATGCCGGCATCGCGCGCCAGCGTAGCCACGCGGTCAAGACCCACCATTGCGGCCAGGCCGATGGTGGCGTTGTTCAGCGAACGCTGCAAGGCGAAGCGCGCCGTCACTTCATCGTGATACTGGCCGTGATAATTGCGCGGCGTGTACTCCTGGTCCGTGCCTTCGCCATAGGTCTGCTGCTGGTCATTCAGCATCGTGATCGGGGAGAAGAGCTTGTCCTGCCCGGGCAGCACGGTGCCTTCAATCGCGGTCTGGAATGCGGAAGCGTAGACAAACGGCTTGAAGATCGAGCCGGTGGGCCGGCGCGCCACCGCGTGATTGAGTTGGGAGTTGCCATAACTGCGGCCGCCCACCAGAGCCAGCACCTGGCCGGTGTGCGGGTTCAACGCGATCAGGGCAACCTGCGGATAAATGTTGTCGTAGGGCTGGCCAAGCTTCTTTGCGCGTGCATGCAGCCTGTCCACCTGCTCGTCGATCGATGGCACCATCTCGTCCACGGCCTGCGTGGCAATCTGCTGCAGATCGGGGTCTAGCGAGGTGTAGATGCGCAGGCCCTCGCCGTTGAAGTCGCGATCGCCGAGCTTCTGCGTCAGGTCGTCGCGCACCAGGTCTACAAAGTAGGGCGCCTCGCTCGCGTCAACGCTGCCGGGCGTCAGATGCAGCGGTTCCTGCTTGGCGCGTTCTGCCTCGTCCTTGGTGATGGCCCCGGTTTCAACCATTGAATCGATCACCAGGTTGCGCCGATCGAGTGCGCGCTCCGCATGGCGAAAAGGGCTGAGCCGGTTCGGGCTCTGGATGATGCCGGCCAGCAGCGCGCATTCGGCAAGATCGAGCTCCCGCACATCCTTGCCAAAGTAAGCCTGCGCCGCTTCGCCGAAGCCATTAATCGAAAAGCTGCCGCGCTGCCCGAGGTTGATCTGGTTGGCGTACATCCCGAAGATCTGCTTCTTGGTGAAGCGGTGCTCGAGCTGGAAGGTGATGACGATCTCAATGAGCTTGCGCTTGATGCGGCGCTCGGGGCTCAGGAAGAACCCGCGCGCAAGCTGCATCGTCAGCGTCGAACCGCCCTCCACGTAGTGATGCCCCGGCGTGAGATCGTTGCGCAGCGCGCCCAGCATGCGGATGTAGTCAACGCCGCCATGGTCGAAGAAGCGCCGGTCTTCAATGGCCACCACCGCGTGCACCAGATTCGGAGGCAGCTCGTCATAGGTCACCAGGCGGCGCTTGATGCGGTTGGCGTCGCTGAGGCCGGTAATCAATAAAGGTTCGAGCTCGTAACTTGCCAGCGGCTGCCCATGATCGTCGGTGATTGACTGCACCTGGCCCTTGACGATGTGGATTGTCGCTGAATCCTCTGCGTGGTACGACTGCGGGCCCGGACGCACGGTGATGCTCAGCGCGCCTGTGCTGTACGTTCCCAGCGGCGAAGCTTTCGCCGCATCGTCAGAGGTGTATCCGGCTTCGCGCAGCTCGTTGGCGATGAGATCGATGCTGAGCTTCTGCTCGGCGCGCACCTCGCGGGGGGTGGCATAGATCTTGGCCGTCTGGGCAAAGAGCGGCTGCTTCAGCCGCGTATTCACAATGCCTTCGTACTTGAAGTAGTAGAAGCTGAAGACGCCGGCAAAGACCAGCGCCGATACGGCGACCCCCAACAGCGCGACGCGCAGGGCAAGCATCGTCCAGGGATGATTGCCGGTAGGCATCGCCAGTTTGATCTTGATCGCCATGTGCTCCTTTAGCCCCTGTTGCAGATTTGTTTCAATTGCGCGGCCACGTCGCCGATCGCCACATCGGCGCTGCTGGCAGCCGCGCGCGTCACCAGCTCCACCTTGCCTTCGGCGGCTTTCTTGCCCACGTTGATGCGGTAGGGAATGCCGACCAGATCGGCATCCTTGAATTTAACGCCGGCGCGTTCGTCGCGATCGTCCAGCAGCACATCGAAGTCCGCAGCCTCGAGATCGGCAGCCAGTTTCTCGCCCGTTTCGCGCAGCGCAGCGTCGGCAACGTTAGTTACGGTGACCACGACGGTAAATGGCGCGATCGATTCCGGCAGCCAGAATCCGTTCTGGTCGTTTGACTGCTCGATCGCCGCGGTGAGAATGCGCTCGATGCCGATGCCATAGCTCCCCATGATCGGCGTCACCTCCTTGCCGTTCACGTCAAGCACGCGGGCGCCCATCGATTCCGAGTAGCGGTAGCCGAGCTTGAAGATGTGGCCCACTTCGACGGCTTTACCGACGACCAGCTTGCCGGCACAGCCGGCAGTCGGGCAGGCTTCGCCCTCGTTCACGCTGCGGATGTCGGCACTGAGCGGCCAGGTGAAGTCGCGCCCCGGCACGACGTTGCGCAGATGGTAGTCGAGCTTGTTTGCGCCGCCGACAAGATTCTTACGGCCTTCGAGCGACTTGTCGATCACCACGGTGAGGCCCTCGGCGAGCGGCTTCTCCGCAGGCTTGAGGCCCACCGGGCCCAGAAAGCCCGCGGGTCCGTTGAGATATTGCGTGAGCTCCTCGGCCTGCATCGTGCGCAGCTCCGCACCGCCGACTGCGCCAAGCAGCTTGGTTTCGTTCACCTGATGGTCGCCGCGCAGGAAAGCGGCTACGCCATGCCATGTGTCGGGGCGGCCGGGCTTGCCGCGCTTCAGCGCCATATAGGCGACGCACTTGATATCAGAGGCCGGTGAGATTTTAAAGAACTCCGCCACGTCTGAGATCGCTGCGCAGCCCGGCGTATGCACCAGCTCCGGCTTGCCGTCTCCACTTGCCTCCATCTCAACCAAAGGGTCAAGCCGTGAAACGGCCTTTTCGAGATTGGCCGCATAGCCGCAGGCCGGACAGCTCACGATCAGGTCTTCGCCCGCCTCGGAGTAAACCATGAACTCCTGCGATTGCGAGCCGCCCATCGATCCCGAGTCCGCATCGACGGCGACGAACTTCAATCCGCAGCGCGTGAAGATCGTGCGATAGACCGCGTCGTGCAGGTCGTAGCTCTTGTCGAGTCCCGCCTTGTCGAGGTCAAAGGAGTAGCTGTCTTTCATCGTGAACTGGCGCACACGCAGCAGGCCTGACTTCGGCCGAGGCTCATCACGGAACTTTGTCTGGATCTGGTACCAGATCTGCGGCAGTTGCTTGTAGCTGCGCAGCTCGTTGCGCGCAATCGAGGTCATGATCTCTTCGTGCGTCATACCCAGGCACAGGTCGGCGCCCTTGCGGTCCTTGAGGCGGAACATGTTGTCGCCCATGCCCGTCCAGCGCCCGCTTTCTTCCCAAGGTTCGCGCGGCAGAATGCCGGGCAGGTAGAACTCCTGCCCGATCTTGTCCATCTCTTCGCGCACAATGCCGATGACCTTGTTGAGCGAGCGCTGCCCGAGGAAGAGATAGCTGTAAATGCCCGCGCTGAGCTGCCGGATATAACCGGCCCGCAGCAGGAACTTGTGGCTGGCCACTTCGGCGTCTGCCGGGGCCTCGCGAAGGGTAGGGATAAAGAGCTTCGACCAGCGGTGCATAGAAAGGGTTTTACTTGCTTTCCCGTCCGTTTGAAGGCCATGCATTGAAACGCTGCAATGCCGGGCAAAATACGGACGCAAGGCGGTTAAGTGATCTATACCCCATTCTAAATGTTCATGGCGCTCGACTGACTCGTTCGGCGCAGGCGCTGTACCGCCCAAAGCAAGCCATGTTGCCACAGAAGTTGCCATCAATCCGGCCCTCCCCGATCCCTCTGCCAGATAACAAAAGCAGATGGAGGGCCAGATTCCGCTCGCTGAAAATAAAGGACCTGTAGGCGCGAAACAGCTGCCACCGTGTCAGGCGGAACACGCGGCGCGTGGCTGTGCTGACACGCTGCTCTGCTGGAGTGCCGGGGTTTGATGCTGCTCAAAAGAAGCCGGGGCCGCCGCGCGCCTACTGCGCAACTGCCCCGGATCGGTGGACCAGAGTTGAAGGGAGTTACCGTGCCCTTGAGGCCTCAATGGCGAGGTTAAGTTCACGTTCCGCGGCGCGGAGATGTTCCTCTGCCTTGGCTCCGTGTCCCATCATGTCGTAGTGGTTGGCGGCCCGCGCCACTTCCATTTCGTTGATCGATTCGACGACGTGCTTGTGAATGCGATCAAGGTCGTGCCAATCGCGTACCTGCGCCGATACCCCCACACCGGTTGCAAAAGCTGCTGCAATGGCAGCAGTGACAAGAGCTTTCTTCATAGCTTCCTTTTCTGAATTCAAAATTTGCCCAGGAAATCGCCCTGGGGGTTGCGTGTCTCGACACCACGATGCATTGAAAAGTTGCTAAAAAGCCGTAAAGGCTGGCGATCGGGCCGACCGAAAGTACCGTGACAAACGATATGCCGGACGCTTGCCAGCCGTACCCTTCGCCTGATTGCCTGATTGCGCCTGATTGCCCGATTGAAAGTCCGATTCATTGCCGGTCAGATCAGCTCGACGCCCCAGAGATCATGCAGGTGGACGACGCCTTCGACGCGGTCTGCGGCATCTACGACGACCAGGGACGTGATCTTGCGCTCCTCAAGCATGGCCAGCGCCCGGGCAGCCAGCTCGCTCGATGCAATGGTGCGCGGGTGCGCGTTCATCGCTTCGCCCGCACAGCGGCTCAGGGCCGCGCCGCCTTCGCGTTCCAGCAGCCGGCGCAAATCTCCGTCTGAGATTACGCCACGCAGGTGGCCATTTTCCTGCACGGTCGTCATCCCGAGCTTCTTTGACGACATCTCGTAGATGACGTCGGTCATTGGCGTGGCCGGAGACACGACGGGAACCTCGTCGCCGGCGTGCATCAGGTCGCTGACTCGCGCAAGCTGCTTGCCCAGCTTGCCGCCGGGATGCAGCTCGGCAAAGTCTTCGGCGCGGAAGCCCTTGCGCAGGCTCACGGCGATGGCGAGCGCATCGCCCAGCGCGAGCATCGCCGTGGTCGACGCGGTGGGTGCGAGATTCATGCCGCAGGCTTCGCGCTCGACGCCGCAATCCAGCGCCACGTCGCTTGCCGTGGCCAGAGTCGATTGCAGATTGCAGCAGAAGCTCACCAGCGCGTCGCCCTTGCGCTTGAGCGTAGCCAGCAGCCGCAAAATCTCTTCGGTTTCGCCACTGGCCGAGAGCGCGACGACCACGTCGCCCGGCATGAGAACACCGAGGTCGCCATGCACGGCTTCGGCCGGATGCAGAAAGAGTGCCGGCGAGCCGGTCGAGCTGAGTGTCGCGGCGATCTTCTGCGCGATGATGCCGCTTTTGCCCATTCCGGTGACGACCACGCGGCCATTTGCCTCGCCGCAGCGAAGGATCAGATCGACGGCGCGGCTGAAGTCAGCGGCCATCGGCCCTTCAAGCCGCGCAGCCAGTGCCTCAAGCGCGGCAGCCTCTGTGCGCACCAGCTCCCCAGGTTTCAGGCCGTCTTCACTCTTGCGGTTCATCGGTTTCTGATGGTATCAGGGCACCCCACAGACGAAGGCCTGTCTGCGCGATCGGTCGCTCGGCCCGCTTTCGTACAATAGGAGCAGAGGGATTTTCCTGTGAAGCGCAATACCTTGGTGACATTTGCAGTGCTGCTTTTGCTGGCTGCCTTCGCATGGGCAGGCTGGGCCAACTGGGAAAACCGCAGGCAGGCCGCTGAGAAGCGCGCAGCCATGGCTGCCGCGAAGGTCGAGCTGCTTCCCGCTGCTGCTGGAGACATCCCCGGCGCCGCATCGCCGCTTGTCGACAAGCCGGCGCCTGCGTTCACGCTCGAAGACCTCAGCGGCAAGAAGATCTCGCTTGAGAGCTTCAAGGGCAAGGCCGTGCTGATCAACTTCTGGGCCACCTGGTGCGGCCCCTGCAAGCTGGAGACTCCGTGGCTCGTTCAGTTGCGCGATCAGTACGCGGCGAAGGGCTTTGAGGTGATCGGCATCTCAACCGAAGGCGAGGACCTGTCCACTGGCGACAAAGCGGGCTGGGCACGGCAGAAGGCCGACATCGCAAAGTTCGTCAAGGCAGAGAAGATGGATTATCCCGTGCTGATCAACGGCGACAGCCTTGCCAAGCCTTATGGCGGCCTCGACGCAATGCCGACCTCGTTCTACGTCGACCGCAACGGCAAGGTGGTCGCGTCGCAGATGGGCATCACTTCCAAAGAAGACATGGAGAACAACATCCGCAAGGCTCTTGGCGAGGGCATGTGAGGTCCTCGCGGCACGTCGTCGGAATCTTGCTGGCCGCCTTCACTGCCGGGGCCACGGCGCAGTCGCCGATCGGGCACGCTCCGCTGATGGGCGACAGGCAGCACGCCAGCGCGAAGCCTTCAACGGTCGAGTATCTCTACCCGGAGCAGATCAGTGTCCCCGCGGGCACGGCGAGCCCGGTTGTGCTGCACTTCCGCGTGGCCGTGGGCTTTCACGTCAACTCGCACACGCCGCGCGAGGACTACCTCATTCCTACGGCGCTTGCATTTCCCGCCGAATCGGGCGTGCGGCTTGCCGCGGCTGCGTATCCGCCGGGTAAAGACGTCACCCTGCCACTCGATCCCGGAACCAAGCTGAATGTCTACACGGGCGAATTCGCGATACAGGCGCGCATTGTGGCGGCGCGCGGCGATCACCTGGTGCAGGCGAAGCTGCACTACCAGGCCTGCGACCAGAACGCCTGCATGCCGCCCAAGACGATTACGGTGCCGATCGACGTGATCGGAAAGTAGCCACGCCGATAACTTGTGCGAGCGAGCGCTCGCACAACCGCCAGATGGCGACGCCCCGGCCTTCTTCTCAATCTTGGCCCACGAGTCCTTCAGCGGCAGCGTGCGGTTGAAGATCAGTTTTCCTGCTGTCGAGTCGGGGTCGAGGCAGAAGTAACCGATTCGCTCAAACTGCAGAGGCCCGCCAGGTTTTGCAGCGCTAAGCGACGGTTCGAGCTTTGCGCCGGTGACGATTTCCAGCGAGTTCGGATTCAGGTTGTCGAGAAAGCTGCCGCCCTCCGCCACATCCTGGGGATCGGCCGTCGAAAAGAGTTTGTCGTAGAGACGAATCTCCGCCGAGATGGCGTGTGCCGCCGAGACCCAGTGAATCGTTGACTTCACCTTGCGGCCGTCGGGCGAGTTGCCGCCGCGGCTTGCCGGATCATACGTGCAGTGCACTTCGACCACGTTGCCGGCGGCATCCTTCACCACACTCTGCGCGGTGATGAAGTAGGCCGAGCGCAGGCGCACTTCCTTGCCTGGCGAGAGCCTGTAGTACTTCGGTGGCGGAATCTCGCGGAAGTCATCCTGCTCGATGTAGAGCACGCGCGAGAAGGGAACCTGCCGCGTTCCAGCGTCGGGGTTCTCGGGATTGTTGGCCACATCGACCATCTCTTCGTTGCCTTCGGGATAGTTGTCGATGACCACTTTCAGCGGCCGCAGCACGGCCATGGCGCGCTGGGCACGATGGTTCAGATCGTCGCGCTGAAAGTGCTCCAGCATCTCGACGTCGGTGGTGCCGTTGGTGCGCGTGGCGCCAATCGAAGCGCAGAAGGTGCGAATCGCCTCAGGTGTAAAGCCGCGGCGGCGGATGCCGCTTAGCGTAGGCATGCGCGGGTCGTCCCAGCCGCTCACGCGCTTCTCCTGCACAAGCTGCAGCAGCTTGCGCTTGCTCAGCAATGTATAGGTAAGGTTCAAACGGTCAAACTCGATCTGCTTCGAAGGAAAGATGCCGAGCTGTTCGATGTACCAGCGATACAGCGGCTGATGATCGGTAAACTCGAGTGTGCACATCGAGTGCGTCACGCGCTCGATTGAATCCGACTGGCCGTGCGCGAAGTCGTACATCGGGTAGATGCACCACTCGTCGCCGGTGCGATGGTGCGTGGCATGCAGTATGCGATACATCACCGGATCGCGCATGTTGACGTTGGGCGAGGCCATGTCAATCTTCGCGCGCAGCACACGGCTGCCGTCGCGGAACCCGCCGTTCTTCATGCGCACGAAAAGATCGAGGTTCTCTTCAACACTGCGGTTGCGATAGGGGCTGTCTTTGCCCGGCTCGGTCAGCGTGCCGCGATGCTGGCGGATTTCATCGGCGGTGAGGTCATCCACGTAGGCCTTGCCGGCCTTGATGAGCGCAAGCGCCCACTCGTAGAGCTGTCCAAAATAATCCGACGCGTAGCACAGTCGTTCCCACTCGAAGCCGAGCCAGCGCACGTCCGCCTGGATCGAGTCGACGTATTCCTGCTCTTCCTTTTCAGGATTGGTGTCGTCGAAGCGCAGGTTGGTCTTGCCGCCGAACTCATCGGCGAGGCCGAAGTCGAGGCAAATGGCCTTGGCGTGCCCGATGTGCAGGTAGCCGTTCGGCTCGGGAGGAAAGCGCGTCTGCACCGCGGCGTCGCCGAATTTCCTTGTGCTTACATCTTCGGCAATCTGGTCGCGCAGAAAGTTTGAAACGGTGCGATGCTCAGGGCTTTCCGTATTGATATTCGTCATAGCGGCGATTTCCTTCTACGTCAGGGCACGGCTCAAGCGAGCGATTGCAGTTTCTCTTCAGCCTGGCCGATGCGGGCGAGACAAACCTCGCGTCCCAGTACGGCCATTGTTTCAAAGAGCGGCGGCGCATTTTTGCGCCCGCACACGGCCACGCGAATAGGTTGAAACATCGGGCCGGCCTTCACGCCAAGCGATGCGGCAGCGCTACGCAGAGCTTCTTCGAGACCGGCGTGATCAAAGGTGGCGCCGGGCAGCACTTCGCGCGCCTTCTCAAGCACGCGGCGCGCCAGCGCGGCATCGCCCTTCTGCGGAATCAGTTCGGCCGGGTCGTAGGGCGCGAGCTCGTCGACAAAGAAAAAGTCCGCAGCCGACGGAGCATCGCGCAGCAGCTTGATGCGTTCGCGAATGAGCGGCGTAACGGCAAGCAGCTTTTCCGGCGCAGCCTTCATGCCGGCCTGCTCGAAGAAGGGTTGCAGGCTGCGGCCGAGCACGTCCACGGGTTCGGCGCGAATGTGTTCGGCATTGAGCCACACAGCTTTCGCGTCAAAGGGATCTTCATCGGTAAAGTTCACCACCGCATTGGAGCGATTGACGCCTTCGAGCGTGAATGCAGCCTTCAGTTCGTCGAGCGAGAGAAATTCGCGGTCGTTCTTCGGCGACCAGCCCAGCAGGCAGAGAAAGTTCACAAACGCCGCGGGAAGAAAACCTGCATCCCGATACGTCGTGACGCTCACCACCGGCCCATGCTTGCGCTTTGAGAGCTTGGTGCCGTCGGGTGCAACCAGCAGCGGCAGATGTGCAAACTGCGGCGGTGCGGCGTCGAGCGCCTCAAAGATGAGCAGGTGCTTAAAGCTGTTGGTCAGGTGATCCTGCCCGCGGATGATATGGCTGATGCGGAGGTCGGCATCGTCTACGCACGACGCCAGATGATAGGTCGGCATGCCATCCGAGCGCAGCAGCGCAAAGTCCTCGACCTCGTCGGCGAGCTTTGCCTGTGCGCCGTAGACGCTGTCGGTGAAACGCAGGGTGCGGTCCTGGCCGCGGGGCACGCGATAGCGCAGGGCAAAGGGCTCGCCCGCGGCGGCGCGGCGGTCGCTCTCTTCGCGCGAAAGTTCGCGCATGCCGGGGTTCGAGAGCCACGCGCCCTGCGCAGAAGACGATTCTTCGCCGGCGGTGTGGGCGGGCGTGAAATCGCGATAAGCGAGACCCTTGGCAAAGATCGCTTCGGCCTGGCGGCGGTGCAGGTCGAGCCGCTCTGATTGCTTGTACTCTTCGTCCCAGTTCAGGCCCAGCCAGCGCAACCCTTCAAAGATGGATTGCACGCTGGCGTTGGTGTTGCGTTCGACGTCTGTATCGTCCAGCCGCAGCACCATCGTCCCGTTGTTATGCCGGGCATAGAGCCAGTTGAAGATAAAGGTGCGAGCGCTGCCCACGTGCAGAAAACCGGTGGGCGATGGCGCGAAGCGGACTCGAAGAGATGCGGCGGAAGAGAGTGTGTCTGCAGGCATCGAAGAGGCTTAGTTTCCTCTTCGATGCTATCAGTTTGAGCTATGGCCGTGGCGGCGCGGGCGGATACGGATAGGGAGGCAATGCAGCGGCCTGCACCGGCGCCACCTTCCACTCCGCAAAGGCCAGCACGTAGAGCAGAATCAGCAGCCCGAACGACGGTATCAGGCAAAGCATGCTGAGCCAGGGGCTGAAGCCTGCCTTTTTGCAGATGAACCAGCAGGGCAGCGTGATGATGGCGACGAAGATGAGGAAGAGAATCGGCAGGATTCCCATGAGCGCCAGGGCAATCTTCCGTGCCTGCTCCGGATCGACTGAATTCTGCAGCAGGGCGAGTGCTAAATGCATCGTAGGTCTCCGGTGTTGGGATGGATGTTCCCGACACGGTACGGCGAATCGCAAAAACTTGCAATCAAAATCGTATGTCGCCATGCGTATCAGGACCCGCGTCCCGCCAGCCAGGTCTGGCCCCGCGATCTACTTCAGCGGTACTCCATCGAGAGAGAGCAGACGGCCCACTGGGTACTCGCCAACGCGGTTCGCCTGCCCCCAGGGCGAGCGGTCATAGAAAAACTCGAGTCGCGCCGGTGGGTTTGCGGCAAAGCGAGGGTCGCTCTCCACGCGATGCTCAAACTCTGCTTTCAGCGCGGGGTCTTTGGCCATGTTTTCACGCGCCAGCTTTTCCAGCACATACGGCTCGCCGTACTCGCGCTGCTCAAAGATGGGGTCAAAGAATCCCCAGCGCATGGCAGAGTCCGGGGCCTCAGGCTCAAGCCACTGGATAGCCACCTTCGACAGCCGCTGATCGAGCGAGACAACGGCCGAGCCTGCGGGGAAGGTCACGGTGTCAGTCGTCAGCACGCAGGCGCCAAAGCGGCCGGGTTCGGCGCCTGCGCCTTCGCCGTGAAAGATGGGATGGCGCCCTTCGAAAGGCGGTCCCTGCCACTCCATCCCGCTGCACTTGTAGCGCTCGACCTTGCCGGTCCATGCCGCGGTGGTGCGCTGCATCGTTACGTCGTGGGCGGCCAGCACATCAATTACGTGCGTCCATTGCGGAGGGATGATGTAGGCCGCTGGAGGCGTTGTCCACGTGATCACCTTCGCGTCGTCAAAGCGCGGCAGCGTGGCGTTCCACGGCTCGTGCGAATAGCTCACACCCATGGTGCCCGAGATCTCGCTGAGCGTCCGCTTGTACTGGTAGCCGCGAAAGAGCACCGGCGTCGAGCTGTCGCCCCAGCCGATGGCGAGAGGGAAGTGCGCATTGCCCAGCGCATGCGAGCCCAGTTTTGCCGCGTCGGCATCCGCCGTGCGATTGAGCGCAATCAGCTTCGCCGTGTCGCGGTTCATCACATTCAACAGCGCGCTGAGAATCTCGTAGTTGCCCGTCACCCGCGTCCTGTAGTCCTTGAGCATGTGGATCTCGACCAGCAAGCCGGGCCTGTTCTCGAGGATCATCTCGCCGGTCGAAAAGCGGGGCGGATTCTGCATCATCGAGAGACCTTTTGCGGGATCATTCTCATCCACAAGATCGATCAGCGTAGGAAAGGCCACGTGCCCGGCAGCGTCTACCTGCTTTTCAATATCCGGCGTCACGCTCTCGCGAATCCATTGCGCGGTGGCGGGCGCAACGTCCGGCGTGGCGTCGATGCTGAAGGTCACGTCGTACTGAAAATCGGCGCCGTCGGTCACATGATCGTCTACGAAGAAATCAGGCATCCAGCGGTGAAACATCTTCAGGAAGGCGCGGGTCTCCGGTGCGTCCGCTTTCATGTAATCGCGATTGAGATTGAGGTTGGAGCCGTTGCCGCGCCAGCCGATAACCTCCGGCCCATTCTGGTTGATGCGGTTGTAGGGCGAACGCCGTTCATGCCCGTCAATGTTGTAGACGGGGATAAAGACAAGCACGACGTGATCGAGAAGCGCCGCCTTCGATTTGGTGATGACGAGATCGCGCAACAGGGCGAGGCAGGCATCCTTGCCGTCCATTTCGCCTGCGTGGATGGCGTTCTGCACCAGTAGAATGGCGCGGCCCGAGGCGTGGATGGCCGCGGGATCGAAGACGCCGTCTTTTGAGACGATCACGATCTTCAGGTCGCGGCCTTCGCCGGTTTTCCCGAAGCTCTCAATCTTCACCTCGCCCGGCGCAGCCGCCGCGATGCGATCGAGATAGGCCAGTGTGTCCGCATAGTCCGGTGTGGTGCGGTAGTTGCTAATTTCCGTCGGAGTGCGCCAGTCCGCAGAGCTTTGCGCACGGGCGCCGCTGATGGCTGAGCCGAAGCAGACAGCAACGATGAGGGCAGAAGAGCAAAGACGCATCGGGCCGGACCTCCAGGAAATTCGAGACAGGAAAAGCGGGACGAGGAAATCGAGAACAGGAAATCATGAACAGGGAAGAGATCAGTGCGTGCCGGCAGACTCGCTCTGCCTGCGCTCACCCGCCACTGATCTGCTCAAAAAACTGATGACTGCTGTTACGTAATGTCTTCGGTGTCGTAGACGGGTGCAGCCGGATGCCGCTTGGTTGTGCCGTGGACCGACGAAAGCAGGTCATCGACCACGCCTTCGATCTGGTGGTGCGACTCAAGAGCCGCGCTCATGCTCTTCAGCTCGTCGGTATCCGCAACCTTCTCGACAAGCGCGATGGCGTGGCATTGCGCAACGTGATCGAGGTTGAGACCCTCGGGCGTCTTGGCCTTGATGCTCACCTGGTCAAGCTGCACGCCCAGCAGGTCGGCGACGCGGGCGCGCATCTCGCCGGCAATGGGCGATATCTTCGGCGCGGCCAGCACCAGCGTGGTGTCGACGTTCACGATGCGATAGCCGGCGTGCTGCAGCTCTTCGAGAGCCAGCTTCAGAAAGATCGCCGAGTCGGCGTCCTTCCAGCGCGGGTCGCCCGGTGGAAAGAAGCTGCCGATATCGCCCGCGGCCACAGCGCCCAGCAAGGCGTCGGTAATGGCATGCAGCAGCACGTCGCCGTCCGAGTGCCCCGCAAGGCCCTCGGGATGATTGAGCGTCATACCGCCGATCCGCAGTGGCACTCCTGCTTTGAATGCGTGCGAATCCCAGCCGATGCCGATCCGTGTCTCCATGCTCTCCGTGCCCGAACGAGGAATGTCTCTTGCGTGCCGCGCGGGAAACCCGACTCCCGCGTTCGACCTCAGCGGGTCCGTTGGCTCAGGTAAAACTCGGCCAATGCCAGGTCGCCCGGCTGGGTAATCTTCAGATTAACCTGAGAGCCCGCCACCACGGCGACAGGCAGCCCAGCCCGTTCCACAACAGAGGACTCATCGGTGCCCACAAAGCCATTCGCGGTCGCCTCGGCAAAGGCCTTCTTCAGCAGCTCGAAGCGAAAGCCCTGCGGAGTCTGCGCCTGCACAATGAACTCGCGCGGAATCGTCGACGTCACTTCGGCGCCGTGCGCGGTGCGCCGCACCTGCTTGATAGTGTCAACGGCCGGCAGGCCGACAATGGCGGCCCCGTGCTCGATCACCGCGTCGATCGTGCGATCAATCGTGGCGGCGTCAATCAGCGGGCGAACCGCGTCGTGCACCAGCACAATGTCATCCGGCCCGGCCGGCAAGGCCGCCAGCGCATGCGCCACGGACTCCTGGCGGTTATCGCCGCCTTCGACCACGCGTACGCGGCCGGTAAAGCCAAATTGGTCAACCTGGGCTTCAACGCGCTTGATCTGGCTACGGCGCACGGCCACGTAGATCGTCGTCACGCGCTTTGCGGACGCGAAGGCGCGCAGGGAATGGATAAGAATGGGGATGCCACCCAGGGCAAGAAACTGCTTGGGCTCCGGCCCGGCCATTCGCGTGCCGAGTCCCGCAGCGGGAAGAATTGCAAATACCTGCATAATCCGAGGAGTATACAACGGCGCTGCGCGGGGCGCTCAAGATGAGCGCGGCACTCAGTGTTCCATGTTCAGGTCCCATTCGCTGAAAGAGTCGATATAGAACATCTCGTTTGTCGCGCGAAAGCCCATGGCTTCATATACCGGTCTGCCGGCGTCGGATGCGTGCAGCGCTGCCACCCGAATCTTATTCCGCCGCGCTTCGGCGAGAGCTTCTTTCACGAGCGAATGCGCCAAACCGCGCCGGCGATAGGCCGGTTCAACCCAGAAGTTAAGAAGATAGCCGCGATGCTCCGCCCGCGGATCGAGAGGATGCGGCGGCCACTCCAATGTGAAAAATCCTGCCGACGCGACCGGACGATTGTCATCCACGATTACCCAGCCTATGTATCGGCGGGACTCCATCATGCGCTTCAGCCAGGGCGCGAAGTTGCGGCTCATTTCATCAACAGATGCCTTCGTACTCTTGCCCATCTCCTCGAACATGGCCCTGCGATGTGCAGTGATCAGCTCTACATCGACGAGCGTTATCTGCCGAGCGGCGAGCATGGAACGGAGTATAACGAACTGCCGCCATGCGGCGGCCTCTCGGCATGGCCGTTCAAAGACGTATCATCCTCTCGTGCCTCTACCGCTCGCCATCGACGCCTCGCTGCTCAGGCCCGGCATGCGCCTTGCTGTCGGCGTTTCAGGCGGCGCGGACTCGGTCGCGCTCTTGCGCGTGCTTGCCGCGAAGAGCAGGGAACTGGGCCTGGTGCTGCACGCGGCGCATCTGCATCACGGTCTGCGTGGGGATGAAGCCGACGCCGATCTCGCATTTGTGCAGAAGCTTGCCGCCGGGCTCGGCGTGCCCTTTCATGAAGCCCGCGTGGACGCGGCGCGCGAAGCCCAGGCCGATCCAGCGGCGGGCAAAAACGCCGAGACAATCGAAGAGGCGGCGCGACGGCTGCGCTATCGCTGGTTCCGCGAGCTCATGGCCTCAGGTGAAGTCGAAGCCGTGGCCACCGCGCACACGCTCGACGATCAGGCCGAAACAGTGCTTGCCAAATTTTTGCGCGGCGCCTGGACCGAAGGCTTTTCGGGCATCCATCCGGTGCTCGATTTTCCTGAGGGCCGCATCATCCGACCCTCGCTTGCCGTGACACGCACGCAGATCGAAGACTTCCTCAGAACCCTCAACCAACCCTGGCGCGAAGACTCATCCAACCGCCATCTCGGTTTCACTCGCAACCGCATTCGCCATGAACTGTTGCCCCTGCTCGAAGACTGGAACCCCCGCCTGCGCGAGCATCTTGCGCAAATAGCTGATCTCGCTCGCCACGAAGAGGAGTGGTGGCAGGCTGAGATTGCCCGCCTCGCCTCGCAGGTTATTCTCGCCGGCAAACCCGTTCGTGGCGGAGGCCGTGCGGCCTCGAACGACCTCGCCCTCGATATCGGCCGGCTGCGCGAACTACCCGCTGCGGTGCAGCGCCGTCTCGTGCGGCACGCGGCAGCACGGCTCAACGCCGCGCCGGACTTTGACGCAACCGAGGCTCTGCGCACCCTGGCGCTCGCCGGCCGTGCCGGCCAGACGCTTGAGCTCGCCGCCGGACTGCGCGCCGAACGCATCCACCGCGAGCTCCGCCTTTCGATAGGCCCCGTCAGCGCCTCGCCTGCTGCCTCGGCGGCGACGGCCGAATATGCCTTCGCGGTTCCCGGAGAAGTGGAGGCACCTGTCTTTGGTGTTCGCTTACGGGTTCTGGCTGCCGCCGTCGGCGAGCTGCGACCAATTTCGCGCCAGGCCCTGTTGCGTGCCTGGAAGCCAGGCGACCGGGTCCGGGTTCGCTACTCATCGGGTCCGCGCAAGGTAAAGGAAGTGCTTGAGCGAATGAAGGTTACCGGAAGCGATCGCGCGTGCTGGCCGGTGCTCGAGCTGGACGGTCGCATCGTGTGGATGAAGGGCATTGAGCTGGAGCCGGAACCGGGCCTCGAGGTCGAGGTCAGCGCGCCTGGCGGATCCGGCATTCTGACGGGGCATTCTGACGGGATTGCTGCCTCGAGGTCTTTGGACGATTTTTAGGGCTCGTTTCAGGACTGCTTTTGAGACCCCGTTTGATGCATTTCATCCGCAGGAACCGATAGTTTTTCGCGTGCGCGGTTTTTGCCCTGTCTCTTAGTAGTTTTTCCGGCTTCGGAGTACAATCTAGCTTACTGCTCTTGCAGGCGGGAGAGACTCGTGTCCCCGCCACGGGAAGCCTTCACTTTCTGTGACTTCAAGGAAGGTGGGGGCGTCTAACGGAGCAGGCGGTGTTGGAGGTCCTTTCAAGCGGCTTCTCCCCCCGCCGGGAAAGAGGGATCCTGGTGAATTCGACCGTTAAAACGATCATGTTCTGGGTCTTCATCCTTATTTGTCTGATGTTGCTGTGGGGCGTTGTGCAGCGCGGGACGAACATGGGTGGCAAAGACGCGGAGATTTCCTATTCCGAGCTGTTGAACAAGATTGATGGGCAGCAGGTTCAGGATGTAACCATACAAGGCACCGAGCTGCACGGTCACTTGAAGGCCGACCCCAAGGATCAGTTCCACACCATGATTCCGCAGAGCAGCGACATGCTTCTGCAGAAGCTGGATGCCGCCAAGGCAGGCGTCACGTTCAAGGAGCCGCAGAGCAATATCCTTCTGCCGCTGCTCTTCAACGTTGGCCCGTTCATTCTGCTGGGCGCGATCTGGTTCTTCATGCTGCGCCAGATGCAATCGGGTGGCAACAAGGCGCTGTCTTTCGGCAAGAGCCGCGCGCGCCTGCTCTCGATGCAGCAGAAGAAGGTCACGTTCAAAGACGTGGCTGGCGTGGATGAAGCCAAGGAAGAGCTGAAGGAGATCATCGAATATCTGCGCGAGCCGCAGAGATTCCAGAAGCTCGGCGGGCGCATCCCCAAGGGCGTTCTGCTGGTGGGCCCTCCGGGAACCGGCAAGACCCTGCTGGCGCGTGCCGTGGCCGGCGAGGCCAATGTACCCTTCTTCTCGATCTCAGGCTCTGACTTCGTTGAGATGTTCGTCGGCGTCGGCGCAAGCCGCGTGCGCGATCTCTTCGAGCAGGGCAAGAAGAACGCTCCGTGCATCATCTTCATCGACGAAATCGACGCCGTGGGCCGCCATCGCGGCGCCGGCCTCGGCGGTGGACACGACGAGCGCGAGCAGACGCTAAACCAGTTGCTCGTCGAGATGGATGGCTTCGAATCCAACGACGGCGTGATCCTGGTGGCTGCCACCAACCGTCCTGACGTGCTTGACCCGGCGCTGCTGCGCCCCGGCCGTTTCGACCGGCGCGTGGTGGTGGGCCTGCCCGATGTGCGTGGCCGCGAAGAGGTGCTCCGCGTCCATGTGAAGAAGGTGCCCGTCGGCGACGATGTCAATCTCAACGTGCTTGCCCGCGGAACACCGGGCTTCAGCGGAGCCGACCTGGCCAACATGGTCAACGAGGCCGCGCTGAACGCCGCCCGCGTCAATCGCAAGCAGGTTGTGATGTACGACTTTGAGCTGGCCAAGGACAAGGTGCTCATGGGCGCCGAACGCAAGTCCATGCTGCTCACCGACGAGGAGAAGCGGGTCACGGCGTATCACGAGGCCGGCCATGCGCTGGTGTCGTTCATCCGCGACAATTCCGATCCCATCCACAAGGTCACCATCATTCCGCGCGGCATGGCGCTGGGCGTCACGGTTTACCTGCCTGACGACCGGCACAACTACACCCTCGATTACCTCGAGACGCGCCTCGCAACGGCATACGGCGGCCGCGTGGCTGAGGAGATCTTCCTTAACCAGATGTCTACCGGCGCCGGCAGCGATATTGAGACGGCCACCGATCTCGCCCGCCGCATGGTCTGCGAGTACGGCATGAGCCGCCTCGGCCCGCTGACCTTCGGGAAAAAGGAAGAGCAGATCTTCCTGGGCCGCGAAATCGCGCAGCACCGCGACTTCAGCGAAGAGACGGCCCGCCAGATCGACCTCGAAGTACGGCGACTGATCGACGACGCCTACCAGTCGGCGCATGCGATTCTCGACTCGCACAAGGACGCGATGCACCGCATTGCGGCAGCCCTGCTCGAGCGCGAGACCATCGACGCCGAAGAGGTGAAGTTGTTGATCGAAGGCAAGGAACTGCCTCCGATCCGCTCGGTCCTCGCATCGCCCAGCGATTCGGGCGGCAGCGGCGGCCAGACAGTGCTCAAGCCGGAAACCCGCGGCGGCTCCGGCGGATATCCCGAGGGATCGCCTTCACCGGCGTAACCGTTTGAGAAACATTTGACCTGAGAGGCCTCTCCGCATGGAGGGGCCTTTCTTTTTGTGTCAGAATTTCTTCCAATCGTTGAACCTTGAGCTGCTCTCCTTCGACATAAAGTACGAATGCCCGAACAGAATGACAATCGAGCGCTGTACGAATGGCTCGCGCTTCGTTGCCAGTCTGGAGAGCGCGGCGCGTTCGAGGATCTGATTGCGTTCATGGAGCGGCCATTGCTCTATTACGCGACAAGTCTGACGGGCAGCCAGGATGCTGCGCTCGACGTGCTACAGGATGTGTGGCTGAAGGTCTTTCGAGGGATTCGGAAGCTCAAGGACCCAGGAGCGTTGCGGCCGTGGCTCTACACCATCACACACGGAATTGCGGTGGACAGAATCCGGCGCAATTACTCCCAGAGGCAGGCGGAGGAGGAGCAGCTCAGGGATTTTCAGGAAGCCGAAGAGCCGACCTTCGCAAACGAGGATGCTGCTGCGATTCACATAGCCCTGGAGCAAATCACCCTCAAGCACCGCGAAGTGCTGGTGCTGCACTTTCTGGAGGACCTGACTCTTGCGGGGATTGCGCAGGTGGTGGGCTGCTCGGAGGGGACGGTTAAATCGCGCCTGCATTACGCCAAGCGGGCATTGAAAGAAATTCTGAAGGGAGAGAGGAATGGACAGGAAAACTGATGGTTTGCGCGAGCGACTGCTTGCGACTCTGCCTGAGCCGGAGAGTCTTGCGGCGTATCGTGAAGAGATTGCGGCGCTGCTGAAGAAGCACGCGAGAGCGCTTCGCTGGGATTACATCACGGTCAACACTTTCTACGTCCTTGCCGGTATATTGCTGTTCGCGTCAACCGCCAATCCCTATTGGCGACCAGACGCGGCCATGCGCTATTCATTCCATTTTGGGGCGGCCTTCCTTTTCTTCGTGGGAATGATCTACGACCTGCGCTACAGAATCTACAACAGTCAGGTCGCCACTCTTAAGGAAGTCAAACAGGTCCAACTGCAGATGCTCGAGTTGCAAGAGGATCTGCGAAAGGACCGGAAGACTTCCTAGAAGATTCTGTATGCGACGCCCACACTGGCGCCATAGGGTTTCAGCGTTCCATTCACCCAGTTAGGCCACAGCTGGTACTCGAAGTCGACGACGCGGACGCTGAGCTTTCTGCTCAGCTCGTAATCCACGCCCCCACCCAACGCGATGTTGGCGAAACGGCCTGAAAAGAACGCGGAATTCATTGCTCCCCAGCCAAAGAGCGCCTTGCCGTAGGGCGTCCACCGCCCGAACTTGCGAAT
>JBATYG010000081.1:0-4367 GCA_049673945.1 Occallatibacter sp. | reverse complement strand
TTCCGCGTATAGGTCAACTCACCAATCCTGGTTGCGCGCCTTAGTTGCACCTTTATTAGTTTGGGCCCCTCGCGCAGCGCAGATCAGCATTTCTTTCTCTCGGGGTGAGGCTGTGGTTGCACAACTGGCAACCGCAGTCCCTCCCTCGATTCCCTTAAAATACTTTCAACATGCGCAACAATGCGAATCCTGTCGATCGCTGCGGAGTTTTCGTTCAGGCGATCGGCAGATTCGAAAGATCTGTCCCGCGATCAGCTCTCCTCCGTGACTCCGCAGATTACCCCTCCCGCAATCTTCCCAAGCCTTGAGATACTTCTAGTGATACCGGAGAATCCATGCGCCGATTCAGCCCGATTCTGCTTCTTTTCTGCACGGCGCTTTCGTTGTTGTGGGGACTCTAAATTGGCAGTTCCGTCCCCGGCGGGGTCGTCGACTTTCAGTCCGTCTACTACGGCTCCCGTTTTCTGATGCACCAAGCCGATCCATATAACGAAAGAGAGTTTACTCGGCTTTACCTGGATGCGACTCATAGACTTCCACAGGTTTCAAACCAGCGAACGGCGCTGGCAAAGTACGTGAACCTGCCGACCGCACTTCTGCTTGTAGCTCCTTTCGCAGTTTTACCTTGGAGCGTGGCGAAGGCTCTCTGGATTGGCTTGGTTGCTGGCGGATTTCTCGGGGCGGCATTTCTAATATGGCGTCTCGGCGACGAGTATGCCTCAGGCGCTTCCCTCACTCTCGTTTGTATCGTGCTTCTCAATTCTGAAGTTCTGTTCGCCACGGGGGACACTGCCGGAATCGTCATAAGCCTGACAGTCATCGCAGTCTGGTCTTTCTTGAATGACCGGCACATCGCGCTGGGAATTATCTGTTTCGCCGTCGCTCTAGCGCTCAAGCCGCATGACGCCGGAATCCTCTGGCTCTATTTTTTCCTGGCGGGTCGGGTTCACCGGACTCGCGCCTTGCGAGCTCTTGCTATCACCAGTTCGCTTCTGGCGTGCGCGATTTTCTGGGTCTCTCGCGTGGCCCCGCATTGGTTTTCCGAACTGCTGTCAAACATATCGGCAAGCTCTACGCCGGGCGGATTGCACGAGCCCGGCCTCGCCTCACTCACCGGCCGCACAGCCGCCATGGTCATTGATCTCCAGGCCGTGACCAGCGCCATCTGGGTCGACCCTCACCTCTACAATCTTGCCAGCTACCTCGTCTGCGGAATCCTGATCTGCCTCTGGGCATTCACAACTATTCGCTCAACATTCTCGGTTTCGAATGCGTGGCTGGCTGTTGCGGCCGCCGTCCCGCTCACTCTATTGATCACCTACCACCGCCCCTATGATGCGAAGCTCCTGCTGCTCACCATCCCAGCATGCACCATGCTGTGGGCTGAGGGCGGATTGAGAGGCTGGCTGGCGCTTGGCTTCACCACCGCCGGCATCGTCGTCACGGGCGATTTTTTCCTGGCAGCTCTCACACACATCACGCGGCATCTGGATCTCGCCGGCGCTTCACCCGCGCATCGCATCTTCATTGGGGTCGCTGCACAGCCGGTGCCACTCGTTCTGCTCGTCCTCGCGGTCTTCTACCTGTCCATCTACATGCGGCAGGCGCGAAAGCAAAGAGATCCAGAGCACAACAGCGCCGTCCAGACCACGCACGCATAAGCATCCCCGGCGCGGCAAGCCTTAGCTGTTCGTGTTAAGGAGTTTTTCGCGTTAAGGGTGGGCCGGTTCAGCCGCGGGTTCAGTCGGAGTGTGAGCCTCCGCGGAAGAAGACTGTCCGGCTCCCACGCGCTCAAACAGCTCATACTTATCCTCTCCGCTGCCCTCGATGCGTACCACTTTCCAGCCCGGAGTTCGCTCCAGCAGATAAGGAAACGGGTCGTCGTACCGCATCAGCACATGATCGATGCGGTACTTGTCGAGAATCGCGAGCGAGTCCCGCCGGCGAATAAGGTCGATGTAATCCTTCATGATGCCGTGATGCTCAAACGTATCCCACCGCGTATCCACAAACGTCGGCTTCCCGCTGTAATCCAACATGCCGCCCAGATGCTCCTCGTTGAGCAGGCGCCAGCCAGGCTCGATTGAAGCAATAGTCTGTAGCGGATATTCCTCCGCCAGGCCAGCCCGCATCTTGTCCTCGTGTGGCCGGTACCACGCCACCACGCACAGCGCCAGCACGGCCACCACGCCGTTCATCGCGGGAATAGTTTTCTGCTCCTGCTCCGGCGCCGGGAAAAATGCGCGCGTCACGTCAACACCGAGCAGGGGGATCACCAACACAGCGGCGAGAAACGTAAAGCGCGCATGGCTGAAGGCCGAATACCATGCGAAAAAGACCAGCGCCATCTCGAAGATCTTCCACTTGCGGCCATGCACCGCGTTCGCAATCACCATCAACCCGATAGCCACCACGGCGGCCTTACCCACAAAGCTGCCCAGGCTCAGCGGCTGCCATTCCAGCACATTGGCGATATTCAGCTTCTGGTTCAGCGCCATGTCAAAGGGATTCCAGATGAGCCGCCAGCCATAGGGATTGATCAGCAGCCCCGCCAGGCTCGCACCAAGCACGGCGAAGAGGCCATTCCGATCTTCGCGATTGAACGCGGTCTGCTGGAATACGCCGATCTCGATGCGCCACAGCCCGCAGACAATGAACAGGACAAACACCGCAAGGCCGATGATCCAGCTCCCGTGCAGATTGATCCACACGCAAAACAGCGGGGGCAGCAGCCAGAGCAGACGCTTGCGGCCGCGCTCGGCGGCTTCCATGATCGCCATCTGAGCCGAGAGCGCCACGTAGCCCAGCAGGATTGTGCGCGCGCTCGAGTTGACCCACATGAGCACGAAGCCCAGCACTGCCAGCCACAGCGCCACGCCCGCGCTGCGCGACATGAGCCGGCCCCGCCAATAGAGAAAGATCACGCAGGCGCTGAGGCTGAGATAGGTGACCACGAAAATCCCGGTGAGCCCGAAGGCGCGATACCCCATCCAGTAGGGCACCTCTGAAAGCCACTCCGGATTGACCCACGGCTCGCCGGCAACCGTGAACGAATAAGGCTCCACTTGAATAAAGTGATGCGTGGTGAAAAGAATGCGCGCGTCCGACAGGTGCCACCAGATGTCAGGATCAGCGAGAAGATGGCTCGGCTGGCGAAGGCCTGAAAAGGCAACGATCACGACCAGCAGCAGGGCCATGTCCATTAGGTGGCGGCCAAAGAGCCTGTGCAGTACCCCGCCCGGATTCGCGGGCGCAGTTGCGCCGGCTTCGCTCGCCTCTGCCGCGCCTGCTTCAACTGGCTGGGGACTCATACGTTCACACTACCGAAGCCGCGCATACTGCGGCAACAGTACCAAAAGTGCCACAGCGCGTCCCGCATCCCTTTGCTAACCCTTCACTCCTATGCCTTCGGGCATGGGTCGCCGGGGAACCCGAACATCCTGCTTTTACGCGGGTCTGGCCCGCTCTTCGCAGGGGCTTGCGCGCGTCCTTCTCCTGTTAGACTCGGTAGCGTGCCGGACCAAGCCAAACCTCCCGTCTTCCTGCTCGACGCAATGTCGTTTATCTTCCGTGCATACCACGCGATGCAGCGCAGCCGGCCCATGTCTACACGCTCCGGCCTGCCGACCGCTGCGACCTACGTCTTCGTCAACATGATCCGCAAGCTGCGCGAAGACTTCTCGCCCCGCTACTTCGCCGCCGTCTTCGATCCCAGCGGAGAAGTTTTTCGCGATGAGCGAGCCCGCGCCATCGGTACGCTGCGCAAATGGAACTCCAAGGCGCAGGCCTTTGAAGACGTCAGCTATGAAGGCTACAAGGCGCATCGCGAATCGATGCCGGAAGATCTGCGCCGCCAGATACCCTACATTCGCCGCTCGCTCGAAGCGTCGCACATTCCGATCCTCGAGGCCGTGGGCTTCGAAGCCGATGACGTCATCGGCACACTCGCGCGCAAGGCCGCCGAAGAGGGTCACGAAGTCTTCATCGTCTCCGGCGACAAGGACATGATGCAGCTCGTCACCGAGCACGTGAGGGTCCTCAATCCTCAAAAGGACAACCTCATTCTCGATCCGGCCAAGGTGACCGAGACTCTAGGAGTGCCACCCGAAAGAGTCATCGACGTCATGGCGCTGCGCGGCGACTCCGTCGACAATATTCCCGGCGCCCCCGGCATCGGTGATAAAGGCAGCGTCGATCTTATCGTCGAATTCGGCAGCGTTGAGGCTGTGATCGAGCGTGCCGCCGAGGTCAAGCGCAAGAGCTACCGCGAATCTCTCGAGCAGAATCGCGATGCGGTGCTTCTCTCGAAAGAGCTTGTCACCATTGACTGCAACGTTCCCCTGCCACTTGAATTGGCGAAGATGGAC
>JBATYG010000080.1:0-8482 GCA_049673945.1 Occallatibacter sp. | reverse complement strand
GCACAACCGGATCGGCCCGCTCCCGGTCCCGATTCTGAGCCCGCGGCGACACGTCTTCGTCGCCCTCTGCGCATTTGCGTATTAATTCCGCAACTCGGCGCACAATGGAGGTCGGGGGCACTGCGCGCCGCCCACAGAAGCGAACCTGACAGTAGTTAGTTATCAGCCGCCAGTTATCAGCGATCGGGCAGTTTTGCTCCACGTGGAACAATCCGAAGACTGAACGCTAGCGACTGACGCCTGCTTCAATGCTCCACGTGGAACAATGGGCTGCGGTGACTGCGGAGTGCGAACTGCTTTAAGGCTGCGAAGCGTCGCCTGAGCGCGGTATACTTCGTCCTTCCTCCTCCGTCTGATCTCAAATCCAACGAAAAGGCGGGAAGTTCATGCCAAGTTATCTGGTCCAGGTCTCGTACACCCCTGAAGCCGTAGCAGCGTTGTTGAAGAAGCCTCAGGATCGCAGTTCCGTCGTATCAAAGGCAGCCGCGAAGCTGGGCGGCACCCTCAAGGGTGCGTGGCTCACCTTTGGCGACTACGACACGATCGTCGTTGTCGATCTGCCCGACAACACCACCGCAGCCGCGTTCGCAATGGCCATCAGCGCAGGGGGTTCCTGCAAGTCAGTAAAGACAACTGCGCTTCTCAGCGTGGAGGAAGGCCTCGCCGCAATGAAGAAGGCGGGTAATACAGGATACAAACCGCTTTCAAAATGAGTTCACGGTTTGCCGTTCCCAATGTTCCACGTGGAACATAAAGACCCGTTCCATTCAGACAAATGCCAGTTATCGGAATCCGGACAGGAATGCTCCACGTGGAACATTCCTGTCGCTCTGAACCGCGAACTGCCGTTTTGCTCCACGTGGAGCATTTCTGTTTCTGCAAAAAACTTCTTCCTTTTTTGCGAAGTATTTCACGCAACAACCCCGACCATTCTGATCGGAATGCACGAGACCGGCTTCGTCTCTGCTCGCCCGGTGTACGATTGGCGCATGCGGATCGCCCGTCTCGCCGCGCTCGCCTGCGTCTGCTGCCTGGCATCGGCGCACGCCGCGGTGTCCGCCGACGCGGACTCTGATCATGACGGCATCAGCGACGTTCTTGAGCAGGCCCTGGTGCAGCATTTTGCACCGGCAGTCCATACCGACCCGCAGGATTGCTCCGCGAAGCCCGCGCTCTTCCTTCCCGGCCTTCCCGATCCCGTCGCAAGCAATGAAGACGGCACCATCTATGCGCAGGCCACGCCGCGCACCCTGCCTGACGTTGCCGGCCCGCTCGTCGAGCTGCGCTACTTCCACCTCTGGAAGAGCGATTGCGGGCGCATGAGCCATCCTCTCGATGCCGAGCACGTTTCGGTGCTGGTGCAGGCGCGCCCCGATGAAGCGTTTGCATGGCGCGCTCTCTACTGGTATGCCGCCGCACACGAAGACACTGTCTGCGACGCGAGCCAGGTTGCGCGCGCCTCCACCCTCGGCGCCGAAAACGGCGGCGCGCAGATCTGGATCTCATATGGCAAGCACGCATCCTTTCTGCATCGCGAGCTCTGCCGGCGGGGCTGCGGCGGCGACCGCTGCACCAGCATGCAGCCGCTTGCCATAACACGCATCATCAATCTCGGTGAGCCGTCGAGCCCGATGAATGACTCCAAGTGGGCCGCATCTGCGCAGTGGCCGCTCGAAGGCAAGCTTGCGCGCACTGATTTCGGCCAGGCGCTGCTGACGCGTCTTGATCGGCTTCCCACCTCGGACATCGCCTGGGTGTATCCCTCAAAACATCCGGCGCAGGCCACGATCGCCGCGGGCGGCGCTACCGCGGACGCGCTCGCCATGAGCGACCGCAAGACCGATACCGCCCTCACCCTGGCGCAGGACACCACCGGCAACGCCCTCGACAATACTTACGACAGCGTCGTCCGCTCGCTGCAGAAGTCAGCGCAGGGCGTAAGCCGCTTTCTGCACGGCGACCTCGGCAAACCGAAAACGCCTTCGGCCGCCTCTCCGCCACAGCACTGAACAGCAATCAAGGCAGGGCCCAAGGCAGGGCCGAGAGCAGATCAGGAATGATCCACTCTGATCCGGCCGCTGTCCGCTACCCTTAAGCTATGACCGATCGCGAACTGGTCGCGCGCATCGCCCGCTCCACCGGCGGCAAGGCCGGATTCAAGCAACTCGTCCGCGAGCTTGGCCTGGGCGGCGGCCGCGAGCGCCGCCTGCTGCTTGAGCAGCTTGCCCGCCTCACGGTGCGCGGCCAGCTCACTAAGCTCGACCGCGAGCACTGGAGTATTCCCCGCGCGCCGGGCGGCCGCGACAACCTGATGGCTGGCCGGCTCGATATGCACCGCGATGGCTACGGCTTCGTTCGCCCCAACCCGCGCCAGCCTTCCGGAATCACAGACGACGTTTTTATTCCGCCCAATGAAATCAACGGAGCCATGCAGGGCGACCAGGTGCTCGTCGAACTGGAGCCGCCGCGCGCCGATGGGCGCCGCATGGGCCGCATCGCCCGCATTGTCGAGCGACGCAACGCAACCGTAGTGGGCACGTTTCATCACGGGGTGGCCGGCGAGAGGCCCACGTCGATGGGACGCGACTACGCAAGACAAGGCCGATACCAGACCAACGTTGTGGTGCCCTTTGACGACCGCATGGCGCAGCTCATCGTCATCCCGCCCGGCAACGAAGTTCCGCCGCAGGGCTCCGATCCAGCGCCGCATCGCGTGCTGGGCACAGAGACCGCTGCGCGTCATGGTTACAAAGGCCTCGAAGGCGGCTCTCTCGAAGGCCTCATTGTGGACGTAGAGATCACAGGCTGGCCCACGCCCTTCAAGCCGCCCGTCGGCCGCGTGCTTGAAGTGCTCGGCTCGCCCGATGACTTCGGCGTCGATGTGGAGATGATGATCCGCAAGCACCAGTTGCCGCGCGTCTTTCCTGACAACGTGCTCGCCGAAGCCCGCGCCGTGGCGCATCTCGACCTCTCCGAGGTGGAACGCCGCCGAGATTTTCGAAGCTTGCCGATTGTGACCATCGACGGCGAAACCGCAAAGGACTTTGACGACGCGGTGCATGTATCGGAGCACGCCGACGGATCCTATGAGCTGCAGGTGCACATCGCCGATGTTGCCGAATACGTGCGCGAAGGCACCGACCTCGACCTCGAAGCGCGCCTGCGCGGCACCAGCGTCTACTTTCCAGACCGCGCCATCCCCATGCTGCCGCAGGAGCTCTCGACCGACATCTGCAGCCTGCGCCCCGGCGAGGATCGGCTGGTGCTCAGCTGCATCATGCAGCTCGGCCCCGATGCCCGCATCCGCAGCTTCGAAATCGTCGAGGGCGTGATCCGCTCGGCCGCGCGCATGACGTACACCGCAGTGCACAGCATTCTCGAAGGCGACGCCGAGACCCGCGCCCGCTACGCGGAGCACGTTGCTCATTTTGAACGCATGCAGCAGCTCGCCGAGAAGATGAACCACCGCCGCCACCAGCGCGGCAGCATTGACTTCGATCTGCCCGAGCCGGTGATCGAATTTGACGAGCAAGGCGAGATGCGCGGCGTCACGCGCGCCGAGCGCACCTGGGCCAATCGCCTCATCGAGGAGTTCATGCTGGCCGCCAACGAGAGCGTCGCCACATGGCTCGAAGACCTCGGCGTGCCCTCGCTCTACCGCATCCACGAGAAGCCCGAGCCGCGCCGCGTGGTGCAGTTTGAAGAGCTCGCTGCCGCATTCGGCTACTCGCTGGGCCTCGGGCCATTGCCCGTGAAGCGCGTGCATACCCGCCAGGAACGTCGCGAATCCCACGGGCGCGGCCAGAACCCTCGCACGCACGACGTGCCGGAAGATATCGCCGTCACGCCAAAGATGTATCAGAAGCTCGCCGCGCGCATCGAAGGCAAACCGGAGGAGCGCATTCTCAGCTACCTCATGCTGCGGTCGCTGCGTCAGGCGCGCTACAGCGAGATCAACGAGGGCCACTTTGCCCTCGCCGCGCCCACGTACACGCACTTCACTTCGCCGATTCGCCGCTACCCTGATTTGATCGTGCACCGCATCACGAAAACGCTGCTGCGCCGCGGCGTTGCGGGAAAAGGAGAGCTTGCCGAAGATCGCCACCGTTCCCCGTGGACGCACCCGCACGAAGGGCTTGCCGGTATCAAAGTTCACAGGGCGGCACGAACCAGAGCCGGAGCATTAGCGCATCGGCTCGAAAAACTGGATCCGCCGATCCCCGAGGCCGAGCTTGCGCAGATTGGCGAAGAGACCAGCCTGACCGAACGCCGCGCCGCCGAGGCGGAGCGCGAACTCGTGGAGTGGAAGAAGGTCCGTTTCATGCAGGACAAGGTTGGCGAGGAATTCGCAGCGCTGGTGCTGAATCCCGCGAAGTACGGCCTCTTTGTCGAGCTGACCGATCTCTTCGTCGAAGGCCTGGTGCCTATCGACAGCCTCCGCGACGACCGCTACACCTGGCGCGAAAACACTCACGAGATCGTAGGCGAGCGCTGGGGACGCCGCTTCCGCGCCGGCGACCGCGTACACGTGATCCTCGATCGCATTCTCGCGCAGGAGCGCCGGCTGCAATTCTCGATTGTCGAAGAAGGTATTCCCCTCACCGGCCGCAAGCCGGCGAAGGCTGCGCCGAAACCGAAGAAGAAGCGCAGGGATGATTCCGTCAAGAAGAAGAAGGATTCGCGGAAACAGAAGCGGCGCTGATTCGTACTCTCCCACCCATCCGCCGCGGCGGATGGATGGGGCACCCGGCCGAGGAGGTCCACATGACGTTGCAGAAGCAAATCAACGAGTACATTGCTGCTCAACCGGAGCCGAAACGCAGCGAGATGCAAGAGCTGCATGACATGATCGTCGCGTTGATGCCAGCTTGTAGATTGTGGTTCCTGGATGGGAAAGACGAGAAAGGAAAAGTCATTTCCAACCCAAACATTGGATATGGATGCCAAACGATGGAATATGCCAATGGAAAAACCCGGGAGTTCTATCAAATCGGTATCAGTGCGAATGCAACAGCCATTTCCGTCTACATCATGGGATTGGATGACAAGAAGTATCTGGCCCAGAGATTTGGGCGCAGTCTCGGCAAAGCAAGCGTGACAGGGTATTGCATCAAATTCAAAACATTAGCAGACATAAACGTCGATGTTCTCAAAGCGGCGATACAGTATGGGGTCGGACAGACAAGCGTTCAACATTGACGCAACTGTCGAGATTTGGATGCGTACCGAGATGTTGGCATAGCGAAAGTGGCGTTCCCCGGTCTCAGAAGAGAGACCGGGGGCACCCGACTTCAGTTGTGCTTTCCCAGGTCCGAACAAACGGACCGGGGGCACCCGCGCGCTGATTCGTGCTCTCCCACCCATGCTTCGCATGGATGGGGCACCCAATTCGTGGAGATTGGGGAGCAGAAACTCTTATGCGCTACGCCTGCTTCTCGGCGTAGGCCCCGATGATCGGCAGCTTGTATCGCTCGCCCTTCAGCGCCTTGAGCAGCACAATGATCCAGACGATCAGAAAGCCCACTGAAACGAAGGGGATGATGATCCACCCGATTACGGGGATCACGGCGAGAATCGTGTGCACGACAAAAAACACAATTCCGAGGAAGATGCTTTGCCATGCATGGAACCGGACGAAGGAGTTCCGGTTATACGGCTCAACCAGCAGAAAGATGATTGCTGGGATGATGGTGACGTAGGCGAGCGCTCCGGCAGCGGTGTCTGAAAGGCCGCTCTGCGCAGGCTGAGGCGTGGGCTGATACTGGGAGTCGGACATGGGTTGCTCCTTTGCACTTTGAACTAATGAGGATTGGGGATTGCCTTTGTTCCGCGATCACAAAACTACAGCACTGCACTGCCGCTACTTCTCTCTGGACCTGACCTCTGAACCTGCTCTCTGAACCGGGCGTTGTTGCGCGCCGCTATGCGTTGGCCTGCTTCTCAGCAAGGTCGCCAATGACAGGCAGCTTGAACTTTTCGCCGTTGAACGCCTTGATGAGCACCATGAGCCACAGAATGAGCATGGCGAGCGCGACCAGCGGATAAAGGCCCAGGGTGAGCAGGCGGAAAAACACCAGCATGTGCCCGAAGATCCAGATGCCGATATCGATTACCCACCATGCAATCGCCATGAAGATGCATTGCCAGGCGTGGAAGCGCACATACCTGCTCTTGCTGTATGGCTGCACGAACAAAAAGATAATGGCCGGAATCACCGTGATATAAGCGAGCCCGCCCGCGGCATTCTCAGAGAGGCCAGCCTGGTTGACTGACGAGGGAATCTGTTCTGGCATACATTCTCCTTGCATCTCCATCCCGAAAACCCGCTCATCGCCTGGGTAGAGGCGGTCCAACCGGGCAGAATTCAGTTGTCTGAAGTTCGCCCCCGCGGCGCGAGAAGTACGGATACCGTGGAGATCGATTCGCCAACAGGAAAATCTGAAAACGGCTTATTGTCAAGAGAATTCGGGGGGAAGACACCCCTTGCGCCGCGAATCTCAGCCGAAGAGCAACCCGCTTGAGGCCGGCGGATCAACCTTTTCCAGCAGTTGGGCGCTGTCATTGCGCACGTCGCCAACGCGCCCGCTTACCGGCCACGCTTCGATCTTTTCTGCCGCGCAGGGGCGCAGCAGGTCGATCGGCGGCCGCTCCGGATCGCCCGGTTCGAGCCATCGCTCGTAATCGCGCTTCTCCACAATCACCGGCATGCGGTCGTGAATTGGCTCCATCACTTCATTCGGATCCGTAGTCACAATCGTGAACGTCTCAAGCGGCGGTCCTTCACGGGGTTTCCAGCGCTCCCACAGCCCGGCAAAGGCATATGGCTCGCCGCTGCGCAGCGCGATGGCGAAGGCCTGTTTCGTCTTTGCATTGCGCCGCTGCCACTCATAAAACGCGTCGGCCGGCACGAGGCAGCGCCGCCGCTTAAGCGCCTCGCGAAAGACGGGCTTTGCCGCCAGGTCTTCAGCCCGCGCGTTGATCATCGAGTAGCCGTGGCTCCCGTCCCGCGCCCACGAAGGCACCAGCCCCCAGCGCAGCAGCGCAAACTCGCGTGAAGCGGAGTCACGCCCCAGCCGCACCACCGGCTGCACGCTCTGCGGCGCCGCGTTGAAGGTGGGCTCGAACCAGGGCATTTCCTCCAGCGTCACGCCGAACCAGTCGGCGAGCACCTTTCGCGTGGATTTTCGCGCAAACCGGCCGCACATACTGAGAGGATACCCGCACCGAGGTCATTCCTCTATAAAGTGCCCGGCAACTTTCGCCCTCAGGGCCGGCACGAAGTCGTGATACGTTGGCTCGCATGGATCCCAGCAGCCTATGCCCGCGATGCGGCTCTCTCATGGCCCACGGCGTGTGCTCGGCTTGCGGCGGGCCGGGCGTCTCCACGGGTTCAACGGGTGGAAACTCAGGCTTTAAAGTTGCCGTTACCGGGCTCATTGTCTACGCAATGCTCTGCATCGTCGCAATCACATTTTTCGGCAGCCGCGTCGGCCGGTGGATCAGGACGACCAGGACATCGCAGGTGCAGCACCGGAAGGTCTGGCAACCTCACAACGGACCGGTTGCCAGACTTGATGAATTAAAGGGCAGCGGCACCATCTATCTCGTCCAGATGGGCGGCCACGCGGATCAGTACTCTCTCGACGATTTTGCGCAGTGGCTTCGCGCCACCTACAAGCTCGATGTAAAAGTGCTGGCGCCGATGGAGATCGACAAGTCCGCATGGAATCCGCAACGCGGGCAATGGACAGCCGAATTGCTGGCAGCCCAGATCAGGCGCGATCATCCCGAGCTTGCCGCGGACCCCAGTGCGTACCTCATCGGCTTTATCGATTCTGACATGTACAGCACTCAGTACATGTGGCGCTCCCCCTTCACCTGGCGGGATAGCGAACGCGTCGCAATGATCTCCGCCAACGGCATGGAAGACTCGCTCGTTGAAGCGCGCGGCAAGAGCGCACAGGCAGTGCAGGAGGACTACCATGCGCGGCTGCGCCGCATTCTGCTGAAGGATGTCGCCATCGTTTATTGGCATCTGCCGGTGAACGACGATGCGACCAGCCTGCTGCACAACACGCTCGATCCCGATCTGCCGACGGAATCGATCTATGAGTCCGACATCGATCCTGCCCGCTCTGCCGGCGGCCTCGATCTGGGGGGCGGCGACCCGTGCCTCTTTTTCGACTATTCGCCGCGCAGGGGCATCCAGCGGATGCCAGGGCAGGTGATTCGCGGCTGTGGCGATATCCAGGATCCCGAAGAGAAGGAGGGCGTCGAGCGCTTCGAAGTGGATCTTCATTACAGCCTTTTGATCGACAAGCGCACCGATTTCTACCTGGCCGACACCATTCCCATTGCCTTTCAGCGGGTGACGCGCGACGGATGGAAAGGCGTCAATCCCTTCGGCATCAGCGGCAGCGACAACTATGATGCGTATCTTTCTTCAGCCGACAATATCCGCATCGTTCGCGCTGACGGAGGG
>JBATYG010000079.1:0-4808 GCA_049673945.1 Occallatibacter sp. | reverse complement strand
TGCGGCTGTTGTACTCAATGAAGCCCAGCTTTCTGAAGCGGTTCATGAAGGCGTTGACACGTGGCCGGGTGCTGCCGATCATGCTGGCCAGCGCCTCCTGCGTTATGTGTGGAATGAGGGTGTCGTCCTCTCCCGGCCTGCTTGCCTCGGCGAGCATCAGCAGCAGGCGTGCGAGCCTCTTCTCCGCACGATTGAAGAGCTGATCGACGAGATCGGCCTGCACGCGCATGCTGCACGTGAGCAGAAAGGACGAGAAGCGATAGGAGAAGTCGTGCTCCTCGCGCATCACGCGGACGAACTCATCCCTGGCAATGCGCAGTGCGGTGCACTCCGTGATTGCCGACGCCGCAGTCACGCGCACGCCGGGATCCGCCTCCATCGATTTCTCGCCGAAGAAATCGTTCGCTCCGACGAGCCGGATGGTCGCTTCCTTGCCAGCCGGCGAGACGACCGAGACCTTTACCCGTCCCTTGTGCAGAAAGAAGATGCAGTCCGCGGGATCGCCCTGGGAAAAGAAGTTCTCTCCCCGATTCAATTGCATGATCCGGCGCCCCGGCCCGGCGCCACGCAGATACTCTTCGACGTCGAAGCCCGCACTCTCCTGCTGTGGCTGCATTATGTCCATGTCTTTCCCCTGGCGCCGCAGGTTACTTCCGCGACCCCTGCGCGACCCGTCTGTTCAAAAAGGAACAGCAAGCACTGATTCTATCAATCGAAAATTCACTCAGCCAAAACTCTCACTTTTGGATCGCAACGAGGGCCAGAATCGGTCAAAAGAGGCATTCTCCCGAAGCACGCAAGTGGAGAGGATGCCGACCAGGTCGCTCGTTCAAGGAGACCTGAAGTGCATCGCCTGAGCCGCATTGCAGTACCTGTTCTGTTAACCGCCCTGGTAGCCGCATCGGGATGTAAGAAAAAGATTCCTCCTACCCCCGTCGCGACGGCCCCGCCCGTCACAACCGCACCCACCGCAACCATCACCGCAACGCCCTCTGAAGTCACCGCCGGCAACCCCGTCGTCCTTTCCTGGAATACAACGAACGCTTCCAGTGCCGCCATTGACGGTCTCGGCGACGTTGCCTCCGTGGGGTCGAAGACGGTTACGCCTACCTCGTCGATGAGCTATCACCTTGTGGCCAAAGGCGCGGGCGGCACTGCCGATGCAACGGCGAGCGTCACCGTGAACGCGGCGCCGGCCGTTGCCAAAGCTCCGGGCATGAGCGCTGAAGATGAGTTCAGGGCCAACATCAAGGACGTCTTCTTCGAGTACGATACGTACTCCCTGCGCAGCGACGCCGAGGCGACCCTGAGCCGCGACGCGGCTTATCTTGCCAGCCACCCGGACGTGAAGATCGTTCTTGGCGGCTACTGCGACGACCGCGGCTCGGACGAGTACAACCTCGCGCTCGGCCAGAATCGCGCCGGTTCTGCCCAGAAGATGCTCGAGCAGGATGGCGTCGCGGCGAGCCGTATCCGCGTGATCAGCTACGGCAAGGAGAAGCCCTTCTGCAGCGAGGCGACCGAGGCCTGCTGGCAGCAGAATCGCCGCGCCGGCTTCAGCATGGCTAATTGAGCGAGATGTCTATCTTTTAGTGGAGCTTCGCGATCTAAGGAGCCCCTCTGCCGGCAGCCTGAACGCGATCGTCAGGCTGCCGTTTTTTCTCTGATCGCAAGTCCATACAACGGAGAATCCGCGATGAGGCCGCCGCTCAGATTCCCCCGCCCATCGAAACGTAATCCCGCAGATAATCGAGCTCGCGCCGGTACGCACTGCGCTCGGCCTCTTCGGTTGCGAAGGGAATCTCCTCGCATGGCGCCGCCCCGACTTGTGCCTCCAGCTGCTCGACGCGCTCCGAGAGCGCGATAAGAGCGTCGGAGAGCGGATCCTTGACGTCATGGGGATCGGTGATCAGCACCCGCTGCCCGCTGCGATAGACGATGTGGGCCGGCACGCCGACGACCGTCGAGTTGGGCGGCACATCGTTGAGCACCACGCTGCCGGCACCCACGCGGGAGTTCTCGCCTACCGTGATATTGCCGAGCACGTTCGCGTTGTTGCCGATAAAGACGCCGTCGCAGATCGTGGGGTGGCGCTTGCCGCGCTCCTTGCCGGTGCCGCCCAGGGTTACGCCCTGGTAGATGGTGACGTCGTTGCCCACAATCGCGGTTTCGCCGATGACCACGCCGGTTGCGTGATCGATAAAGAGCCGCCGCCCTAGCTGCGCGCCCGGATGAATATCCACGCCGGTGTAGAAGCGCGCCACCTGCGAGAGCACACGCGCGGCGAGCGGCAGATTGCTCTGCCACAGCCCGTGGCTTGCACGGTGAATCCAGACTGCCCACAGCCCGGGGTAGCAGAGCAGGACCTCGAGTTGCGAACGCGCAGCCGGATCACGCTCCCGGATGGAGCGCATATCTTCGCGCATTCGTTCAAAGAGGGCCATCGCAAATCAGGATATGGGTCGGGACAGCGTTCGGGGGGCCGGCACCGTACCGGCCCCTTCAAGCTTTTCTATAGCGTAACGGCCTCGGTCGCCTGTGCAAGCACCTCCTGCCGCTGCGCGTCGAAGAGGACACTGGACAGATACCGCTCGCCGAAGTCAGGCAGCACCGCCACAATCAGCTTGCCTGCATTCTCGGGCCGGGCCGCCACCTTGAGCGCCGCCGCGACCGCCGCGCCCGACGAGATGCCGACAAAGAGGCCTTCCTCGAGCGGTAAACGCCGCGCCATCGCGATCGATTCGTCGTTGGTCACCTGTACAACTTCGTCGATGACTTTTGTATCGAGTACGCCGGGCACAAATCCCGCGCCGAGCCCCTGGATCTTGTGCGGTCCCGGCTTGCCGCCGGAGAGCACCGCGCTGTCGGTTGGTTCCACGGCAATCGCCTTGAAGGACGGCTTTTTGGGCTTGATGTACTGCGCCACGCCAGTGATTGTTCCGCCGGTGCCTACGCCGGAAATCAGAATGTCGACCTGTCCGTCGGTGTCTTCCCAGATCTCCGGCCCGGTGGTGTGGAGGTGAATCGCCGCATTCGCCGGGTTATCAAACTGCTGCAGGATGTAGCCGTTCGGCGTCTTCGCCAGGATCTCGTCGGCCTTTGCCATGGCGCCTTTCATGCCGCCCGGCCCGGGGGTCAGCACGATCTCCGCGCCGAAGGCCTTGAGCAGCACGCGCCGCTCGAGGGTCATTGTCTCGGGCATGGTCAGGATGATCCTGTAACCCTTGACGGCAGCCACAAAGGCGAGGGCAATGCCGGTGTTGCCGCTGGTCGGCTCGATCAGCACGGTTTCGCCGGGCTTGATTTTGCCGCGTCTCTCCGCATCCTCGATCATCGCGAAACCGATACGGTCCTTCACGCTAGCCAGCGGATTGCGGCTCTCCAGCTTCGCCACTACCGTTCCCGGCAATCCCGCAGAAACCCGGTTCAGCCGCACCAGTGGGGTGCGCCCAATCAACTCAGTCACATTTGCAGCAATACGCGCCATGGTCTTCTCCTCTTCTTGTTCTTGTTTGTTAGGGGTAAAGACTCCGTCAGGGTTTTGCGGAGTTCATCGCCCGCCGCGGGGTCGGCAGGAAGATGCGCCTCAAAAAGGCGCACACAAATGTCGCGGCACACACCAAGGACGGCGTTAGCGACATCGACGCATGCCAACAGGGTATTCCCTCGGCGCGGCCTGTGGCAAGCGGCAGTCAGCCGGACTGAGACGGCAGTTTCACCCTCTTTGCAACGTCCTCTGATGGAACGCAGCGGTCTGCACTGCGCCAACTGACCTAAGTAATCGTTTCTTCGGGATGCGAAATGGGTACAATCACCAAACCCCTGGATTCGCGGAGTCTCCTGGCCTTGCGCAGGCGCGGCACACGCGGCGCGCAGACCAACAACGCAGGCAACGCATGACGCAGCCTCAGGCCTCGACCCAATCTCGACCCAATAAAGGCCGCTGTTTGAAATGAGAGACGAAAGGATCCGGAGATGCAGGTACCCACCGAGAAGCAGAATCAACATTCAATGATCGGCAAAACGATCGTGATCAAGGGCGAAATTGCGGCCAGTGATCCCCTTTATATCTCTGGAAGCGTGGAAGGCTCGATCAGCGCGCCGGCAAACCGCGTAACGGTCGGCAAAGAAGGCCGCGTCAAGGCCAGCGTGAGCGCCCGCGAAGTTGTGGTGATGGGCGAGGTGAGCGGAAGCCTTGAAGGCAGCTATCGCGTGGAGATCCGCAGCGACGGCTCGGTCACTGGCGATCTGGCCGCCCACCGCGTCTGCGTGGAAGAAGGTGCGGTGCTTAAAGGCAAGATCGATATCCGCAAAGCCCCTGAGCCGGTGAAGGCCGACCTGCCGGAGGAACTCGCCACGGACGCGGAAGCCGCGGAAGAAGCCACCTCGGCGGCGTAGGGAAGCGGAGTCGGCGATGCGGCCCTGGACAGGTCCTGACAAGTCCTGCGCCCGTGGGGAAGAGCGGCGAGACGGCAGTCCGCACGCCGATAACGGACTGGCTTGGGCATTTGCCGACAATGTTACTCCACCCTGTCGTTCCAAAAGCGAACGACAAGGGCGGGGCAACCACGCATTGCATGATAGCTGGAAAGGATGGGCCAGCCCCCCCGACGTGTCCCTATACTCCCGACGTTTTAGCGGCGTGCTTCTCACCTGGAACGCGCCACTGCTGTTTACAGAGGTAAACGGTGTTAAAATCCTCCCCAAGACGGGCCTACTGACTGAACGGCGGAGGATCGACATGACGGTTAGGGAATGTCACGTCGAAGAACTTGCCCTCCCCAACTAGGTTGATTGATGTTCTTTGG
>JBATYG010000078.1:0-12431 GCA_049673945.1 Occallatibacter sp. | reverse complement strand
CTCATCTTCTTCGATGCGGCTGCTGCCGGCGCTTTCTCGCTCTTCACGGGCTTCTTCTGGCGCACATCGGCGGCGACGCTCTTGCGCAGCGCGTCCATCAGGTTGATCACGTTGCTGGGCCGCTGCGGGGCTTCATCGATCGGCACCGGCATATTGTTGACCTTCGCGTCGACAAGCGCCTTCACCGCGACTTCGTATCCATCCTGGAATTTGGAGAGGTCGAGCTTTGCCGACATCTTCTTGATCAGCATCTCGGCCAGTTCAAGCGAGTCCTGATTGATAGCTGACTCCTTAATGTCACGGAAGTAGTCGGCCTGGTTGCGCAGCTCGCTCTCATAGCGCAGCGTGTAGGCCATCATGCCGCGGCCATCCTTGCCGCCCACGGGTACAACCGCCACAATGTTTTCGCGTCCGGAAAAGGAAACCTTACCAATGGCTGCCTTGCCGGTATCGACCAGCGCCTGGCGCACTGTGGCAAAGGCCTCAGCCTGCGTGTCGGTCTCAGGCGTGACGAAGTACGGCTTCTCAACGTACTCGAGGTTCAGGTCGTCGAGAGCGACAAACTGCGAAACCTCGATGGTGTGCTTTGAGGGCACGCGCAGGGTGGCAAGCTCGCTCGGCTCGATGATGACGTATTGGCCCTTGCGATATTCGTAACCCTTAACGATCTCGTCTTTCTCCACGACCGAACCGGGCTCGCGCGTTTCCGCTTCGCTCTCAAGCACCTTCTGGTGGCGGATGCGCTCGCCGGTGCTGCGGCTGATCTGGTGAAACGTGATCTGGCTCTTGCTCTCAGTGGCAACGTGGAGGCTGACGCCAAACGACACCAGCGAGATTTGCAGGTTCCCTGACCAGTAGGGACGCGCCATGATTCCCCCTCTTACTTTAGATGAAAACGGTACGCAGACCCATAGAGACAGGAGTTTATCGCATCTGTGGAAAACCGGGAACAATATTCGGCCGCGTTGCCATGGAATGTTTCGAGGCGGCGGTATAATTCTCCTTCTTTTCGCCTCGCGCGAAAATTATCAGACATCGAGGGAGTCCGGGAATGCGCAATCTGTGGAACGACGTGCGCCACGCACTGCAGATATTCAGCAAGAATCCCGTCTTTACCATCGCGGCTGTTGCGGCTCTCGCGCTGGGCATCGGCGCAAACACAGCGATCTTTAGCGTGGTGAACGCGGTGCTGCTCAAGCCGCTTGCATATCCCGAAGCGGATCGCATGGTGAAGTTTCTGGCACCCTCGGCGGCGATTGCCAATGACCTGCATAACATTCCGGAGTTCTACTTTCTCAAGCGGCAAACGAACCTGTTTAAAGAGATCGTTGCCTTCGACAACGCAGGCCCGGGCTTCAACCTTACCGGCGGAAGCCGTCCGCAGCAGGTCAATGGGATTCACGTGACTGAAGGCTACTTTCGCGTCTATGGTGCGCAGCTGGCGCTGGGACGGACCTTCACGCAACAGGAAGACGCGCCGCACGGCGGCAAAGAGGTGGTGCTGAGCTACAGCTTGTGGCAAGGCAGATTTGCCGGCGACCCAGCCATCGTGGGGAAATCGATCTCGCTGGGCAATGAACCGTATACCGTCGTTGGCGTGATCGACAGGGGCTTTGTGGGCGATGTGCAGGCTGATCTTTGGCTCCCGTTTCAGTTTGACCCCGGCAGTACCGACGGAAATGTCTTCTTTTACATCATCGGAGTGCTGCGGCCGGGCATCAGCGTGGCGCGCGCCAACGAGGCGCTGGCAACGGTGAGTCCCCAGTTTCTCCGTGAGTATCCGAAATTGTGGAATCCCCGTTTCAAGGTTGGACCGCTCCGCGACAGCATTATTGGAGACGCGCGAAATTCTCTGCTGATGATGCTCGGCGCGGTCGGACTGGTGCTGTTGATCTCGTGCGCCAACGTCGCGAATCTTCTGCTTGTGCGCGCTACGGTGCGCAGGCGCGAATTTGCGATTCGTTCGGCTCTGGGAGCGAGCCGCGCGCGCATCGTGCGACAGTTGCTGACGGAGAGTGTGTTGCTCTTTCTTGCCGGCGGGCTTGTCGGCCTGGGTCTCGGGTTTGCAGGAATGCGCGCCCTGCTCGCTGTCAGTCCTGCCGGGCTGCCTCGTATTGGTGAGCACGGTTCAGCCATCGGCATGGATTGGCGCGTGCTCGGCTTTACGCTTGGTTCATCGCTGCTGACGGGCATCCTCTTCGGGCTGTTCCCGGCTTTGAGTGCTTCGCGCTCTGACTTGAACTCAGCGCTCAAGGAGAGCGGTAACCGCTCAGGTACCGGATTCCGCCAGGGCAAAGCTCATTCGCTGCTGGTGGTGAGCGAAGTCTCTCTGGCCCTGGTGCTGCTGACCGGCGCGGCGCTGCTCATTCGCACCTTGATGGCGCTTCACGCAGTGGGTCCTGGCTTCGATGGGCACAATGTTCTCACCATGGAGATGTCGCTCAACGGCGAACGCTATCAGAAGACAGCAGGTTTGGCTCAGCTCTTGCTGGACGGGCGTAGCCGGCTCGATCGCCTTGCTGGAGTGGAGGAGGCGGCCGCGGGGTTCTGGCGGCCCATCGATGTCGAAGATGGCACGGGAGGATTTCACATCGTCGGGCGTCCGGTGGAGAAGGACTGCTGCGGAAGCAAATGGATGAGCATAACCCCGGGGTATCTGAGCCTTTTCAGAATTCCCGTTCTGCGGGGACGCGACTTTACTGAGGACGATAACGCTGGCGCGCCGCGCGTCGCTCTCATCAATGAGGCTTTCTCGCGGCAGTTTTTCCCTAACGAAGATCCCATCGGACAGCACATTGACCACGGGCAGGAAGGTGGGCAGCGAGGGGTTGAAACGATTGTCGGCGTTGTTGCCGACTTCCACGACGGCGGCCTGGCCACGCCCGCGACCCCGATGATGATCGTTCCCATTGTCCAGGTCTCGGACGACTATAACGCTGCCTATGCCAACATCCAGCCACTCTTCTGGGCGGTGCGAACCCGCCACGATCCGCACCAGTCCATTCCAGCCATTAGCGAGCAATTGCGCATCGCCAGCAAAGGGTTCCCGGTGGCGCATATCCGCACAATGGACGAGGTGATGGGAATTTCGACAGAGCGGCAGAACTTCAACATGCTGCTGCTCACCCTCTTCGGTGTGGTTGCGCTGTTCCTTGCAGCGATCGGCATCTATGCGCTCATGGCGTATTCCGTTGCCCAGCGAACGCAGGAGATGGGTATCCGCCTTGCGCTGGGCGCAGACCGCAGCGCGATTCGCCGAATGGTTGTGTGGCAGGGGTTGCGGCTCGTGCTGGTGGGACTGGTCGCCGGTCTGCTTGCGGCATTCGGATTGACGCGCCTTCTTCAGAGCCTGTTGTTCGGGGTGAAAGCACTCGATCCTTCCGCGTTCCTGGCCGCTCCGCTGATTCTGTTTGGGGTGGCACTCGCCGCGCTGTGGCTGCCTGCGGTGAGGGCGTCGCGAGCGGATCCGATCGAGGCGCTGCGCGCCGAATAGCTGCGCAAAACAATCGAGCCCGCCGAAGTGGCGGGCTCAAATTTTCTGGTGTGTCTGCGAGCCTACGGAACGAAGACGTGCAGGCGCACATGCCACTTCGTGCTTTCGCCGGGCTTGAGCGTCACCATGCCCGTGTTCATCGATCCCCATATCTTTTTGTCGAAGGGATCGGCGAAGTTGTACTGGTCTTCAATGGCGACAAAGTTCGCCGTCGGAGGCGCATACATCTGCAGGGTTCTGATTTCGGGCGAGAGGCCGATGACGGCAACGCCGTACTTCGCCGCCGGGTCGATCACCTTCACGGTCACGGCGCCGTTGTTCCACGCGAGCTTGCTCCAGTTGTCGTCGTAGAAGTTCTTCGCCAACGCAACGCCGTCTGGCGCGCGCAGATCGTACTGTCCGGAGACCGGCTTGAGCTTGCCCGTGGGAAAGACATTATCGTAGTTATCCACCTCTGCAAGATTCCACCCAGGAATATGAATGTGCACCTGGGTGCGGTCTCCCGAAGGCAGGTTGAAGTAAGGATGCCAGCCGATCGCCATCGGCTCCGGTGCGCTGCCCACGTTCTTTGCCACCACAACAGCATCGACGGCCTCGGCGCGCAGCGTAATGGTGATCTCGAGATCGGTTTTCGAGAGCCAGTGGCCGCCGAAGTCGCCCGCATGAATGGTCCCGGTGACCTCCTGGCCTCCGGGAATGTTCTTCACGGTGACATCGCTGGTTTTGGCTTTAAGAATAAGGCCGTGCATCGCGTGCCGCTCGGCGTCAGGATTCTTGCCGATGTTGTTGGCGGGCAGCGTAAGGGTGTGGCCCTCCCATGAGGTTGTCAGCGCCTTGCCGTCAGCCGAGAGCTTGCCGCGAATGCGATTTGGATATGGTACCAGAAAGGCTGCGCCGAGCCGATAGCCAAGGTCGCCGAAGGCATCGTCTTTCACGTCAAGCATCTCTTTTGCGCCGGCAAGATTCGGCGAGGCCAGGACATCCACGTTCCCTTTGCCGGGGAAGTTGGCGGTGATGTGGATCAGTTCCATGCCGCGGCCTGGCGCCAAGGTCACGCTGGTGAACTCGGGAGCAGTCTTGCTCACGGCAGTGCGCTTGAGGGTGACGAGCTTTTGCCCGCCGATCTCGGTTACCTGTGCAGAGCTTCCCATCGCAAAAAGACTCCCCATCAAAATCGGCAGGGTTAGTGCGCGCAGTGCTTGCTTCATTGGTTCATTCCTGAGGATGCGGCCAAGATTTTCCGGCACAACTTTCGCGTTGTTGGAAAGCGTATTCCGGAAGGCGGCCTAATTCTACGACACCGGGCAGGGGAGTTGAATTGCCGGCTCTGCACCGGCGTGTCCTGAGATTGCGTGTGGCGGGCAGCGGCGGTCTGCGCGGCGATCCGTTCAGGACAGAGACACAATGCTCAGGATGATGAGTGTACCTGGACATGCGTTACGTGGTGGACCCGAGACATCCATAACAAGCCCCTTGCGCTGGCGATGGTTCAGGTCTACGGCAGCAGCATAGCCGCCACGCCCATATTTGAACAGGTTCAAATATGTCTTGACAAAGTGCCGGGCGTCCTTCAGGCTGTTTTTGAACCTGTTCATTTCCTATGGAGCCGATCAAAAAATCCGAAGCTACGAGGACCCAGATCCTCGATGTGGCGCTGGATCTCTTCCGCCGCCATGGATTCGAGTCCACCACCATGCGCGGCATCGCCGCTGCAGCGGGAGTTTCACTTGGGTCCGCCTACTACTACTTCGAATCCAAGGAAGATCTGGTGATGGCCTTCTACGAGCGGGCGATGGAGGCCATGGCGCCCATGCTGGAAGCCGCTTTGGCCGCCCATGACGGCTTCGAAGATCGCGTTGCGGCCCTGTTGAAGGTGAAATTCGAGTACTTCCAGGCCAGCCGCACTTTCCTTGGAGCGCTGCTGCGGCACGCCGCCGACCCGCTGCACCGGCTCTCCCCTTTCAGCGAGGCCACCCGCGCCATTCGCGATCGCGATCAGGAATTCTTCGCGCGGGCTATCGGCAAATCACGCGACATGCGTCTGCCGGCCGAACTCGCGGCGCACCTGCCCAGGCTGCTCTGGCTTTACCAGATGGGATTGATCCTCTACTGGATCTACGATCGCTCACCGGGCCAGCGGCAGACGCGCATTTTGCGCGAAAAGAGCTTGGTGCTTCTTGTTGCTTTTCTCAAAATGTCGCGATTTGCGCTTCTGAAACCCCTGCGGTCAAAGATCGTGGAGCTGATTGTCGTCGCGGAAGGAGGGCAGAGCCGTGCATGAGTGGACGCCGGGCAACAAACTGATCCGTCTCGCGATTGCGCTGGTATGGCTTTACCAGGGCTTTTGGTGCAAGGTTCTGGGAGGCGTTCCGCGTCACGAGGCCATCGTCGCGGCCGTGCCGTTCATTGGTTCCGCGGCAGCGGGCAGCGCGCTCATTGCGCTGGGCCTGCTCGAATCCGGCATTGGCCTATGGGTTTTGTCAGGCTGCTGGATGCGCCAGGCCGCGATCGTGCAGACCGCGCTGCTGGCTGCGATGAATGCCGGCGGGCTCATCTGGGCCGCGCATCTGATTCCCGATCCCGCCGGAATGGTTCTGCAAAACTTTACGTTTCTCCTGCTCATCTGGATTGCAACCGAGGATCGCCAACATGCAATGTCGGTCTGAGATGACGTCGACAGCATGGCGGCGTGGGCCGTTTCGCCTTCGGCCGCGAGGTCCGATCTTTGGACAAACGTACGAGGACTCCGCCATCGAGCTTCGTGTGTTCAAGCCGCAAAGCCGCGTGTTCGCGATCGCGGGAGCAGGATGCACCGCGCGCGCTCTGGCTGCAGCGGGGCATTTTGTAACAGCCGTCGACATCAATGCGCGCCAACTCGAGTACGCGAGACGGCGAGCCGACGGCGAACCGGCGCGGAGAGGTGTCGTCGAGGATTTGCTAGCTGTTGGCCGCAATCTGGCAAGGCTCGCCGGATGGAGCCGGCCCAGACTGGCGCATTTCCTCAGCTTGTCGGATGGGTCCGAGCAGGCTGAATACTGGGATCGCTGGCTCGATACGCCAATATGGCGCGCCGTCGTCGATGCATTCCTGGCGCCTCGCCTGCTCGGGCTCTTGTATGCCAGTCCGTTTGTTGGCGCGCTGCCGAGAGATTTCGGGGAGCGAATTCGGCAGCGCCTCCGACGAGGCTGGAGCCTGCACGCCAACTGCTCCAATCCGTATGCCGCGGCTTTGCTGCTTGGCCACGCACCTGCGGAGTTCGACGGCCCCTCGATTTCTCCGATCAACTTCGCTTGTGCCGATGCGGCCGAATTCCTCGAGAACTCGTCGGCGCCTTTCGATGCATTCGCCTTGTCGAACATCGGCGATGGAGCGTCACCGACCTACCAGCGGCGATTGCGTACCGCAGTCGAACGTGCCGCCGCTCCCGGCGCTGTGCTGGTGACCCGCAGTTTTGCAGAACCGCTGCCCTACACCGCTGCCAACTGGGCAGCCCAGGACCGCTCGCTGCTTTGGGGAGTTGTGGAAGTAAGCGGCCTTGAAGGCGGCCATACGGGAGACCCACCATGCTCCATTGGTTGAAGCGCCATCCGATTCCGATCTCGGCTTTCTTCCGCCACTCGCTGGTTCTAACCTACGCGTTCCCAACGAAGGCCCTGGAGCCCCTGCTGGTGCCCGGACTGGTGCTCGATACGTGGCATGATCATGCCTTCCTGGCCGTCGCGCTGGTGCAGACGGAGGGCCTGCGGCCCAGCTTTCTTCCGCGCGCAATGGGCCGTAACTTTTTTCTCAGTGGGTACCGTATCTTCACCAGACTGGCCGGCAGCCAATCGAAGCGCGGGCTGAAGATTCTGCGCAGCGACACTGACATGCCGGTTATGGCGCGCGTCGGCAACTGGTTGACGCACTACAACTATCATCTCTGTCAGTCGACCCTTGAGGAACGCGCCCGTGAGCTCCATTGGTCAGTTGAGACACCGCGGCACGAGGCCGATCTCGTAGTCGTGGCGCGCCTGGGCGGGGTTCCGGCACAGCTCCCGGAAGGCTCACCCTTCGCAACATTCGCCGAGGCCAGGCGATTTGCCGGCCCCCTGCCCTACACCTTCGACTACGAAGAGGAAACAGGATCCATCATCGCCATTCGTGCGGTGCGGCAGGAATGGGATCCGCAACCCGTAGAGGTCGACGTCTGTCGGAACATGTTTCTCGAGCGCGAGCCATTCCGCCGGGCTGCGCCCATTCTTGCCAACGCCTTTCATGTGCGCGATGTCCCCTATCGATGGCAACGCGGGAGAGTCGTATGAACGCAACAGCGGTCCGGCGGCCCTGGCAGGGCGTTCTTCAGATTTTGCGTTTCAACTGGCGTTCCTATGGCGCGGCAGCGGCGGTCATTGTCGTGGCTCTGCTGACGGCGCCGTTTCTGCCCCGCCTCTTTCGCGCGGGACTTCTGATCGGCGTTGCGCCAGCGCTGTTCTGGCTGATGTCTTCTCTGCTGGTGTCCCACTACGTCTACGATCGCTTTCCGCTCTACGATCTAAACTGGATTCCACGCGTTTTATCTCCGATGCCCAGCCGCTGGCTGAACATCCATTGCGGTTTTGATGAAACCAGTGGCTTGCTTGCGGCGATCTTTCCTGGGGCAGCCTTTGACGTGGTTGACATCTTCGATGCTCGAGTCATGACCGAGCCTTCCATCAGGCAGGCGCGACGAAAGGAATGCGGCGCGATCGCGGCCACACCGGGACGCTTTGACGATTTACCCTTTAAGTCCGGCGCCTTCGACGCGGCTTTCTGTATCTTCGCCGCGCATGAGCTACGCCGTGATTGGCAGCGCGCTACGTTGTTTCTGGAAATCGCGCGTGTTCTGATCCCGGGCGGCGAACTCGTGCTGATGGAACACTCCAGAGATTGGTGGAACCTGCTCGCCTTCGGTCCTGGTTTTATTCATTTCTTCTCGCAGCACGCCTGGCGCAGGACGGCTGCCCAGGCCGGCTTTAGAGTGCAGGCCGAGCTTTCCATGACACCCTTCGTCCACGTCTACGTCTTGCGGAGAACGATGTGACTCTCGCCACTCACCTGCACGTCGTCGGAGCCCTTCTGCTGTTGCTCGGCGCAAGCCACATCTTCTTCAACCGCTTCTTCGGATGGGAGCAAGAGCTGCAAACCGTCTCTCTGCTCACACGCCGCATCTTCTTTGTGCACACCTTCTTCATCGCGCTTGGAGTAGCGCTGGCGGGCGTAGGGTCGCTGTTCTACGCCGACGCTCTCCTCCGCCACGACACTTTGAGCCGCGCGGTCCTCGCCGCAATGGCGGCGTTTTGGTTGTGCCGCCTTTTGGCCCAGTTTCTGGCCTACGACTCAGCTATCTGGCGAGGCAACCGGTTTCGCACATGGATGCACGTGGCTTTTGCGATGCTCTGGTGCTACGTGACGACGACATACGGACTGGCCCTGATGGCCGTCTGGAAATGATCGCCATCGCCAGCGACTACCCGAGTGGAATCTTCGCGGCTGGATACTGTTCGACACACTGAAGGAGCAAGGCAGCCGTACAAGATTCACCCATTTCGGTATTGAGCATTACATGGTACAGGTGAGGCTCCGGCCATTTCAGGCCGAGATACTGCTTGACGAACGTAGCTCGTGCCCGGTCTGTCGTGTCGATCTGTTCGATTGCCTTCTTCTGAGGTGCGCCGTTGGAGATGAGTCTTCGGATCTTACAATCGCGCGATGCGTAGAGAAACACGCGGAAGACATCCGGGCGATTGCGCAGGAAATACTGCGCGCCTCGACCGACAATCACAGACGGGCCGCTGGCAAAGGCGTTCTTCACGGCTGTTTCCGAAACGGCTGCGATGCGGTGTGCATCCAGCAAGTGAAGGCGGTGGGTGGGTGGCAAGCCTCCCTCAAACGCGCCGCGAAGAAAATCTTTGAAGATCCTGTAGACGACAGGATCGGTTCGCCATTCTCTCCGCTCGACCGCTTGTGGCGTGCTCTCGGTCAGTCGCGCGATTTCCTCTGTCAATCGTTCGTCCCACAGATTCCATCCAAGCCGACCGGCGACCAGGCTGGCAATTTCAGAGCCTCCGCAGCCGAACTCGCGCTCAATTGTGACCGCATGAATCATCTCATTCATTCCTCAACCCACCGCGACATCTCCGCCTGCTCCCGGATCGTTCTTCTTGAGGAAGAACGAGAGAACGAACATAATCGCGCAGAGAACGCCCAACAGCCAGAATGTGTCAATGAAAGAAAGCGTATGAGCTTGTTGATTCACCAAGCCGTAAAAGCGGGCAATCGCCTGATTGTGTGCGTCCGCGGCGCCGAGTCCGGAGTGCCGTATGCTGTTTGTAAGGCCGTGAAGTTTTAGTCGAAAGGCCGGCGCGTCAGCAACAACATGACCAATCAGAACTTGCTGATGATATTGTGAGCGCCGGGCAATCATTGTCGTGACGATGGAAGTGCCGATGCTGCTGCCGATGTTGCGCATGAAATTGATGATGCCCGAGACACTGTTGCCCTTCTCAACAGGTACACCGATATAGCCGGCGGCGGTAATTGGAACAAATAAGAAGCCAATGCCCACGACCTGCGCGCAGCGCAGCCACATCGCGAAGTCAAAACTGATGAATAGGTCGATTCGATACGCGGAGTAGATTAAACCTGCCGCAAGGCACAACCAACCTGCTGCAATCAAAAAGCGTGCCTGAACCTTCGACGTGAGGCGCCCCACGACCGGCATCATCAACAGCAAGATGAATCCGCTGGCAGACAACACCAGGCCGGCAAGTTCTGCGGTGTAGCCCAACAGCGTTTGCAGGAATTCCGGTATGAGTACCAGGGTGCTGAAGAGCATCACACCCATCATGAACATCATCAGATTAGCTGCCGCGAAGTTGAAGCTCTTGAACATGCGGACGTCGATGATGGGATCCTTGCGGTACCACTCCCAAATGACGAGCGCCGATAAGCAGACGACAGCGATGATGGCGAGCATAAGAATGAAATGCGAACCGAACCAGTCATCCTCCTGCCCCTTGTCCAATACAACCTGGAGTGATGCGACACCGAGCGTCAAGAACGCAATGCCTATGGAGTCCACTCGGATGCCCCCATTCTTGACGCGGCGGGCAGGCGAGGTGTCGTGCACCAGCGCATAGGTCATGTAAAGGGCGAGGAGCGCGATCGGCAACTTGATGAAGAAGATCCAACGCCAGGAATAGTTGTCAGTAATCCACCCGCCCAGCATGGGGCCAATTGTCGGAGCAAGAACCGCGGTAATGCCGTAGAGCGCAAAGGCCGAGCCACGCTGTTCAGGAGGAAATGTGTCGTTCAGGATTGCCTGCGCCATCGGCTGGAGTCCACCACCCCCGATACCTTGTATCGCGCGAAAGATCAGCAGAAGAGGAAGGGTGGGCGCGAAACCGCACAGCAGTGAGCTTACCGTGAAGACGATGAGCGAGAGGATGAAATATCGCTTGCGGCCGATCACTTCGGCAAGCCAGCCACTCACCGGAAGCACTATCGCATTTGCCGCCAGGTAAGAAGTGAGCACCCATGTGCTGTCATCGTAGCTGGCCCCCAAGTCGCCCGCGATATATGGCAACGCAACATTGGCTACGCTGGTGTCCAGCACTTCGAGGAATGCGGCCATCGACACGGTAATGCCGATGAGCCACGGATTCACAGCTGGGCGAGGAAGAGCCCGAGCCGCGGGCAAAGTGGCCGCGGTGGCGCTCATCGCAGGTACACCTTCACGTCAACGTTCATCCCGGGCCGAAGCTGATGATCGCGGTTCTCGGCCGGTTCCAGAACAATCTTCACGGGGACGCGCTGAACAATCTTCACGTAGTTACCGGTTGCGTTCTCCGGCGGCAGCAGGCTGAAGACGGGGCCCGTCGCGCCCGCGATGCTGTCGATGTGACCGTTGTAGGTGCGGCCATTCGAGTCGAGCTCAATCCTCGCTTTCTGGCCGACCCGCATATGTTTGAGCTGGGTCTCCTTGAAGTTCGCCGTAATCCAGACCTGATCCAGGGGAACGATAGTGAGCAACTGCTCGCCCGGGTCGGCATTTAATCCCACAACAACCCTCTTGGTAACTTCTCCAGCCACAGGCGCGCGGATTTTTGTGTATTCCAGGTTCAACTCCGCTTGCTCGACAGCAGCTTTCTTCTGGTTTACATCGGAAAGAGCGGCGAGTGCCTTGGCTCGAATTGAGGCAACGCGTTGCGGTCCGGCTTGAGCATCTTCGTAGCGGGCCTGGGCCTCGCTAAGGCGGCTGTATGCTTCTTGCACGGATTGTTGTGCTTCGGCCTCGTCGGCTTCCGCTGCAGCGATGGCGGCGACGTCAGTTGCCGCGGCCGCGTAAGCGTGGTCGTAGGTTTGCTTCGGCACTTCCTCCTTAGCGAGCAGCAGATGATAGCGGGTCACATCATCTTGTGCCTTTGCGTTTTCCGCCTGCGCCTCCACAACGCGGGCGCGCGCGGCGGCAGCGTGCTTTTCGGCTGCCTGAATTAGCGCTTCGGCGTTCTTGATATCAGAAGATGTGAATTTCAATTGGCTTGCCGTATTGACAGAAGAAACGGGCACGTCGAAATTCGAACTCCTCGCTGTAGCCTCCGAAGCTTCGAGCGTCGCCTGGGCTTTCGCCAACGCGACTTCGTAGTCTTTCGGATCGATCGCGAGGAGAGTCGATCCCTTGCTCACCCATTGGGTGTCATCCACATTGACTTTCTGGATGTACCCGGGGATGCGAGCGCTAACGGGGTAAAGATGTATGTCTACCTGCGCATCGTCGGTAGATTCGAAGCGCGAGAAATAGCGCGCGAGGAAGACTCCACCCACGATCAGAACGACGAGCGAGCCGAAAAGTATCCAGCGTTTGTAGGATCGCCTTTTCGGATAAGCCGAAGGGATTGCGCCGGCTATGTCGGTATTGTTT
>JBATYG010000077.1:0-5923 GCA_049673945.1 Occallatibacter sp. | reverse complement strand
TCCCGCCATCCAGGCAGGCCGCAGCAGAAGCTTCGACAGGCTCAAGGGCAATCGCAGTACAGAAGGCCGCCAGCCGAAGCGCTTGCGAAACATCTTCGTCATCGGTGAAACCGCGCTTTCGCTGCTTCTCATCGTCGGCTGCGGTCTCCTGCTCCGCAGCTTCGAGAAAATCCTCAAGGTCGATCCCGGCTTCCGCCCCGCGGGTGTCCTCACCCTGCGCGTCAGCCTGCCCGATATCATCTACAGCAAGCCCGAACAGGTTCGGAACTTCTACAACCAGTTGCTGGACCGCGTGCAGAGGCTGCCCGGCGTGCAATCCGCAGGCGCCGTTTCTCAACTGCCTCTGGGCGGCCTCGGTAGCTCCGGTACCACCACCATCGACACGCAATCGGTGCCGCGCGAAGACACCACGCCCGAGGCCGATCTGCGCTTCGCCACGCCGGACTATTTCAAAGCAATGGGTATTTCGCTCCTGCGCGGACGCTACTTTGAACCGCGTGACACCGAAGGCGCGCCCCTCGTCGCCATCGTCGATGAGACTCTCGCCCAGACCTACTGGCCCAACCAGGACCCCATCGGCAAGCGGCTTCATGCAGGAGTCTCCTCCACTGCCTCATGGGCAACGATCGTCGGCGTCGTGCGCCATGTGCACAATCGCACCCTCGAGGCGCGCTCCCGCGTCGAGGTCTACTGGCCCCAGAATCAGCGCCCGTCCACCGATATGACCCTTGCCGTTCTCACCTCGGGCAATCCCAAAAACCTCGCGCCCACCATTCAGCGCGAAGTCGCCGCCATTGATCCAAGCCTTCCCGTCTACCGCATCCGCACCATGACCGAGGTCATGGGAGAATCCCTTCAGCGCCGCCGCCTCGCTCTAATTCTGCTCGGCGCGTTCGCCGCTCTCGCTCTCCTGCTCGCCGCGCTCGGTGTCTACGGCGTCACATCCTACGGCGTCACGCAGCGCCAGGCTGAGATTGGCCTGCGCATGGCCCTTGGCGCGAACCGGTTCCAGGTTCTCGGCATGCTCGTCGGCAGCGGTCTGCGCACCATTGCCATCGGACTCGCCATCGGCATCGTCCTCGCTCTCTTCCTCACGCGCCTGATGAACGGCTTCCTCTTCTCCGTTCGCGGATGGGACCCGCTCTCTCTCGGCGGAGCCTCGCTTCTTCTCGTCTCTGTCGCCCTGCTCGCGATCCTCATCCCCGCGCGCCGCGCCACAAAGGTGAACCCCGTCATCGCCCTCCGCTGCGAATAAGCTTTGTGAAGGGTACGGGCTTTAGCCCGTACATTCAGACCAAACTAGATTGAGCGGCTTCAGCCGCTGAGGGATCTTCTTCGCGCTGCCCTAGCCTCCACGAAAATAGATGGGAAGCGCGAACCTCAACTAACCCAGCACCCTCATCTTGGTTTGGAAAAGGTCATCGAGATCCAAAAGACCAAGAAAACTGCTCTACTGGGTCAACAGATGTAAAGCCATAGCGTCGAATGCTCAGTTGAGGTGTAAGAAGTCAAATGCCCAGGATCCTTTCCGACCTGAAGCAGGTATTTCGCCGGTTGTACAAGTCCCCTGGGTTCTCGGCGACGGCGGTGCTTATGCTGGCCTTCGGCATTGGTGCCACCACCGCCATCTTCTCTATTGTCGACGGTGTGCTCCTGCGCCCGCTGCCTTTTCCCGACGCCAGCCGCCTGGTGACTCTGGGCGATCAACTGGTCGGGGGACAAATGGGCAAGAACGGCGACCCTGGATGGGTGACTGCGCCGGAGGTGGTGACTTACCAGCACGACACTCGTTCCTTTCAGAGCCTCGGCGGTTTTAGCCACGAAGACTACGAGCTTTCCGGAGTTGGCCAGCCCGCCCAGATCGTCGCCGCGCGTATGACACCTTCCATCTTCTCCGTGCTGGGCGTTGCACCGCTCATGGGCCGCGTGTTCACTCCGGAAGAAGACACGCAAAAAGCCCAGGTAGTGGTACTGAGCTATGCCACATGGAAGAACCGGTTCAACGCTAGCCCCCACGTGATTGGAACCAAAATCGACCTCGATCGAAGGCCGTATATCGTCATCGGCGTTATGCCCGGAACCTTCGAGTTTCCGATCAACCCGGGAAGTCTCAACCGCTGCGAGCTATGGGTTCCCATGAGCTTCAGCGCGGAAGAGCTTTCGCCGGAGGAGGATGGGTACTGGGACTTCCGCATGGTAGGGCGGCGTAAGGCAGGCGTGACTATGGCGCAGGTACAGGACGATGCGCAGCGGGTAGCCGCACAGGTTATGCGCAACTATCCACCCGACCTGTCCACCATCCGCATCCGGCCCGTGGTTTATCCGTTGCACGAGATCGAGGTCGAGCATACTCGTCCGCTGCTCAATATGCTTTTTCTAGCCGTGGCCGTGGTTCTGCTCATCGCTTGCGCCAATCTGGCGGTAATGTTGCTCTTGAGGGCCATTCGCCGGCAGCGGGAGACGGCCGTGCGCAGAGCCTTGGGCGCGCCGGCACACACGCTGCTGGGCCAGACGATTCTCGAGAGCCTCATCATCAGCATGATTGGAGGCGTATTCGGGATCGGCCTCGCCGGCCTCGCCCTCGTTGTGGGAAGAAACTTTTTGCCGACCGACATGCCGCTGGCCAGCCAGATCGTTCTGAACTGGGAGGTAGCGGGCTTTGCGTTCCTGTTGGCGCTGCTGACGGGTGTGCTGTGCGGGCTGGCGCCAGGCTTTGCCGCGCTGCGCACCAACGTAAACGCTTCGTTGAAAGATGGCGTGCGCAGCGGCTCGCCCAGCGCTCACGCGTGCCTGCGCTCCGCGCTGGTGGTGGCGGAGATTGCGATCGCTTTGGTTCTGCTGTGCGCCTCAGGGCTGCTTCTGCGCAGCTATCTGAACATGAGCGATGTGGATCTCGGCTTCCAGCCGGACCATGCGACCACGGCCGCTTATGCGCTGCCCAATAAGGGATACCCGGCTGAGGAGCAGGTCGATGCTTTCAACCATCGGGTGCTTCTGCGCCTGAGCCAATTGCCGGGCGTTCAATCCGTCGCCTTCACGAGCGAACTTCCAACAAGGGGCGGCTGCTGCGAGGCTTTTGTCGCGGAAGGATACGTGAATCCGCGCGAGCCGGGCCTGACGCTGACTGCGCATTCCGAGGTGAGTGGCGACTACTTCAATGCCATGGGCATTCCGCTGCTGCGCGGACGATACTTCACGGGGGACGACAACGCGAACAACCAGCTCGTTGTCATCGTCAACCAGGAGTTCGCGAAGTACTATTGGCCGAATCAAAACCCGATAGGGAAACGTATGCACATTGGCGGCCCAACGCGGCGAGCACCGTGGATGACGGTGGTGGGCGAAGTAGCCGACGTGAAGGTTTATGGGCCCGACACCGGCGCAACCGCAGAGTTCTATCAAGTGATTGCGCAGGAAGACCAGGACCTCGGTGGCCCCTTTTCCCCCAACGACCGGTGGGACAGCGATGGCCACATTGTCGTGCGCTCCACTTTGCCGCCGGAACAGATGGAGAACTCCGTGCGCGCCGTCGTCCGCTCCATCGACCCGCAGTTGCCGCTGTCCGAGGTGCAAACCATGGAGCAGGTGGTGACGCAGAGCGAAGCTCCCCGCCGCTTCAACACGCTGGTCATTTCCGGCTTCGCCCTGGCCGCGGTTCTGCTGGCCATGCTTGGCATTTACAGCGTAATCGCCTTTTCGGTAGCTTCGCGGATGCAGGAGATGGCGATTCGCGTGGCACTTGGTTCGCAGCGTTCGGAGATCGTGCGCCTCATTCTCGCCTCCGGCCTCAAGTTGGCCGCCATCGGCGCTGTGCTCGGGCAAGCCGGCGCAGCCGCCACCTCCAGCGTGCTGCGCCCCTTCCTCTTTCACGTCAGCCCCTTCGACCCGGTGGTGATGACTTTGACCGCGATTGCCGTTTTTGCGTTGGCTCTGTCGGCGTCGGTCATCCCCGCCCTCCGCGCCACTCGGGTCAATCCCGTGGTTGCCCTCCGCTGCGAGTAAGCGCATCTCAGTCCGCACGAAAATGGGTGCCCCATGTCCATGTTTTCGGACATGGGAAAGCAATCCCTCAACAACCTGTATCCGCATTGCGCATTAATTCCCCGCCTCGGCGCATACTGGAAACGGAGTCTCCACATCCACCCTTCGCAACCACAACCAACACACCCGAAATGCTCCACGTGGAGCACAAAATCAGTTATCAGGTATCAGGTATCAGCTGTTAGTTGTCAGAGGTCAATGCTCCACGTGGAGCAATTTCACGCTCTGCGAACGAGTGGAGCATTGCGGCACAGCCCTTCCATTACAAACTACGAACTGTGAACGATGAACTACCTTTTTTCTCCACGTGGAGCATTCGTCGTGCTGAGCCCTGAGCCCTGATCCCTGTCGTTTCTGTTCCACGTGGAGCAATCGGTCCACTGCAAACGATGAACTGCGAACTGTGAACTATAACTGCTGCGCCAAAAAAAGAAGCCCGGCTTCTCGGCCGGGCTTCTTTTTAGACGCAGCAATCTAGTACCGGTAAAACTCCGCCTTGTACGGGCCTTCAACCGGCACGCCGAGATAGTCGGCCTGCTTCTTTGAGAGTGTCGTCAGCTTAACGCCGATCTTCTCAAGATGCAGCCGCGCGACTTCTTCGTCCAGCTTCTTGGGCAGCGTGTAGACGTTCACTTTGTAGGTGTCCTTGTTCTTCCACAGGTCGAGCTGAGCCAGCGTCTGGTTGGCGAAGCTGTTTGACATCACAAAGCTCGGATGCCCTGTCGCGCAGCCCAGATTCACCAGGCGGCCCTCGGCGAGAACGAAGATGCCGTGTCCATCGGGGAAGGTGTAGAAATCCACCTGCGGCTTGATGTTCAGCTTCTCCACGCCCTTCTCGGCGTTGAGCAGGTCCATCTGGATCTCGTTGTCGAAGTGGCCGATGTTGCAGACGATCGCCTGGTCCTTCATCTTCTTCATCTGCTCAAGCGTGATGATGTCCACGTTGCCCGTGCAGGTCACGTAGATGTCGCCGCGGCCCAGCGTGTCTTCGACGGTGGTGACTTCAAAGCCTTCCATCGCTGCCTGCAGCGCGTTGATGGGATCCACTTCCGTCACGATGACACGGGCGCCCATGCCGCGCAGCGAGTGCGCGCAGCCCTTGCCCACATCGCCGTAACCGCAGATCACCGCAACCTTGCCCGCGACCATCACGTCGGTGGCACGCTTGATGCCGTCCGCCAGCGACTCGCGGCAGCCATAGAGGTTGTCGAACTTCGACTTGGTCACCGAGTCATTCACGTTGATCGCCGGAACCAGCAGTTGCCCCTGTTCCATCATCTTGTAGAGCCGGTGCACGCCGGTCGTCGTCTCCTCGCTCACGCCGCGCCACGCCTTCACCACCTTGTGCCAGTGCTGCGGATCTTCGGCGTGGATGCGCTTCAGCAGATCCTTGATCACCTGCTCTTCGTGATTGCCCGACGCGCTCTCGACCCACTTGTCGCCGTTCTCAAGCTCATAGCCCTTGTGGATCAGCAGCGTCACGTCGCCGCCGTCATCGACAACCAGCTCAGGCCCCTTGCCGCCCTTGTGGCTCAACGCGCGGTAAGTGCACTCCCAGTAGTCTTCGAGCGATTCGCCTTTCCAGGCAAAGACCGGCACGCCGCTCGCCGCAATCGCAGCCGCCGCGTGGTCCTGCGTGGAGAAGATATTGCAGCTTGCCCAGCGAACATCCGCGCCCAAGCTCACCAGCGTATCGATCAGCACCGCCGTCTGAATCGTCATGTGTAGCGAGCCCGTAATGCGCACGCCGGCCAGCGGCTTCTCGGCGGCGTACTTGTTGCGGATCGCCATCAGGCCCGGCATCTCGTGCTCGGCGATTGCAATTTCCTTACGGCCCCACTCGGCCAGCGAAAGGTCGGCGACCTTGTAATCCTGTGCGATT
>JBATYG010000076.1:0-7112 GCA_049673945.1 Occallatibacter sp. | reverse complement strand
GGCCGCGTCAGCCGCATCAGTTGGGAAGCCGTCGCCGCGGCCCAGCAGCTTGGCCCTTCGGTCTCCTTGCCAGTCCATGTCGTTGTGCTCGGCGCGCGGGTGGAAGCCCTTGCGGCGGAAGCTGCGGCAAAAGCCGTGGCCAGGGTTGTTCGCCTCGAGCATGCGCTGCTTGCTCCATATACCTCAGATGGATTTATTTCCGCCCTCGATCAGTTCTTCAAAGCCGAAAAGCCAGACTTTGTCATCTTCCCTCATACCTACCAGGTGCGTGACTACGCGCCGGCGCTCGCCGCCCGCATGGGCCAGGTGCTCATCGGCGACGTCACGGGCATCGGCAGCGGTCCCGTCTTCACGCGTCAATTGATGCAGGGAAGGCTTTCGGGCGCATACCGTCACTCCGGTGCGGGAACCTGCTTTCTCTCCGTGCAATCCGGCGCCTTCCGTGCCGATCAGCTTCAGCCTGGCTCCGCAGCCGTCGAAGCCTTCACGCCAACCCTCGAATCCTCACAGATCCGTACGCGTCCTGGTCAGCCTTTCCGGGCGTCTGCCCAGACCGTGGACCTCGGTGCAGCGCAGTTCATCGTGAGCGTTGGCCGCGGCATTAAAGAGGCAGACAATCTTCCTCTCGTTGAAGATCTCGCCGCCGCGCTCGGCGCAGAGCTTGCCGCCTCCCGCCCCATTTGCGATAACGGATGGCTCCCCATCGAGCGCCAGGTAGGCAGTTCGGGGCAAACCGTTTCGCCTCGCCTTTATCTTGCTGTCGGCATCTCAGGGGCCATCCAGCATCTCGTTGGCATGAAGGGCTCGCAGTGCATCGTTGCCATCAACAAGGACGCAGACGCTCCAATCTTCGAAGTTGCCGATTACGGCATCGTCGGCGATCTCTTTGAAGTCGTCCCCGCGCTCACCGAAGCCATTAAGGTAGCAAAGCAATAACCAGCGCGCCGAAGTTGCACATGCGTCGGGTGACACTGTAAGGTTCACCCAGCTTCACAGTCGTGTGTACGGGGGCAAGGGGAATGTTTCTTCCTGAAACATATCAGGCTGCGCTGTTTTTCATGCTCTTGAGCATGTGCTGCTGGGGTTCCTGGGCCAATACACTCAAGCTTTGCCCCGGCTATCGATTCCAGCTCTTCTATTGGGATTACGCACTCGGCGTGCTGGCAGGCGCCATCGCCTGGGGCCTCACCGCCGGCAGCATGGGCAGCACAGAGCCGGCCTTCCTCGCCGCGATCTCGCACGCGCCCTCCTCCACAATCCTCTGGGCTCTTTGCGGAGGCATCGTTTTCAACGTCGCCAACCTGCTGCTGGTCGCGGCAATCGACGTCGCCGGCCTCGCCGTCGCCTTTCCTGTCGGCATTGGCCTCGCGCTCATCGTAGGCGCTGTTTCGAGTTACCTCGTCAGCCCCGCCGGCAATCCGCTTCTGCTCTTTGGCGGAGTCGCGCTCGTAACCGTCGCCATCATCACCGACGCCGCAGCATACCGCAAACGCGAATCCACGGCGCGGACCACCACCACGCGCGGCATCGTGCTGAGCCTGGTCGCCGGGCTTCTCATGGGCAGCTTCTACCCTCTCGTGGCCCACGCGATGAATGCAAAGCCGCAGTCCGGCCCCTACGCCATTGCGCTCTTCTTTGCCATCGGCGTGCTGCTCTCCACAATCCCCGCAAATATGCTTCTCATGCGCCGCCCGCTTGACGGCAAGCCGCCCGTAGACGGCTCAGGTTACATTCGCGCCCCGATGAAGTGGCACCTCGTCGGCTTGCTCGGCGGTGCAGTGTGGTGCACGGGCGCCGTTGCCAACTTCGTCGCATCAGAGGCGCAACTCGTGGGCCCGGCTGTCTCCTACTCCATCGGCCAGGGGGCGACCATGGTTTCCGCATGCTGGGGCATCTTTGTCTGGCGCGAGTTTGCCGGCTCGCCGCGATCAGCAAAGACACTCCTCGTCTTCATGTTCCTCTTCTTCCTTCTTGGGCTCGGCGCAATCGCGCTGGCTCCCTTGTACTGAGGAATATCGATGACCGTGAAAAAACCGATTGTCGTCGTAGGCAGCATCAACATCGATCTCGTCGCCGATGCGCCGCGCATTCCTCGCGCGGGCGAAACGCTCATCGGCACCGGCTTCACCACAACACCCGGCGGCAAGGGCGCGAACCAGGCCGTTGCCGTCGCGTGTCTCGGTTATCCCGTGCACATGCTGGGCGCGGTCGGTGAAGACGTCTTCGGGCAGGCGCTCATCGATCATCTCGCCGCAATGGGGGTCGCCACCGGCGCCGTCACGCGCGTCTCCGGCCCATCCGGCGTCGCGGCCATCCTTGTTGCAGCATCCGGAGAGAACAGCATCGTCGTGGTGCCCGGCGCAAATGGCAAAGTCACGCCGGCTTTCATCGATCAACAGAAATCGCTCATCGCTTCCGCCGGCATGGTGCTCTGCCAGCTTGAGCTGCCAATTGAGACCGTCACTCACACCCTCGCCGTCTGCGCCGATGTAGGCATTCCCGTCATCCTCGATCCTGCTCCCGCCACAGTCTTGCCTCAATCCGTGTGGACGAAGGTTGCCTGGTTCACGCCCAATGAGACCGAAGCTGCATTCTATGTGGAGGGCGCTTCCTCTCCCGAAGCAGCAGAGCAGCTTCTTTCCCGAGGCTTGAGTGGAGTGGTGCTCAAGCGTGGATCTGAGAACGCGTGGCTTGCACAAAAGGGTAGGTGCGCCGGCGTCTCAGTCCCCACCTTCCCCGTGGAAGCCATCGACACCGTTGCCGCAGGCGACTGTTTCAATGGCGCATTTGCCGTGGCTCTTCTCGAAGGCCGCACTCCCGAGGCGGCCGCCTCGTTTGCTGCGGCTGCGGCCGCCATCTCGGTCACGCGCCGCGGAGCCCAGGCCTCCATGCCCAATCGGACAGATGTCGAAAGTTTCCTCTCGCGTCACCTGTAGGGCTCTCCGCCGTCTCCGCATCGCCAATTGATGCATCCAAGAGGAGGTGCAGAGATGGCATCTGCCGCAAGCGGGAGGACGCATGAGCGAAACCGCCACCGTCAAGACGGGCGACGGTCATATTTTGAGCCTATACGTTGCGCGCCCAAGCGCGAAACCGCTTGCAGGGCTCGTAGTTTTGCAGGAGATTTTCGGTGTCAACCGGCATATCCGTTCCGTTGTGGATGGATTCGCGAGCGATGGATATCTCGCCGTGGCGCCGGCCCTCTTCGACCGCATCGAGAGAAATGTCCAGCTTGGCTACGAGGGGGAGGATGCGAAGCGTGGCATCGCGCTGCTCAATCAGACTGACACCTTGAAGGCCCTCGCGGATGTCGATGCTGCCCTGGCCTTCACGCGCAAAGAATCAAACACGAAGACAGGTGTGATCGGCTATTGCTTTGGCGGCCTGCTTGCGTGGCTCTCTTCGACCAGGCTTCACCCGGATGCCGCGGTTGGCTACTATGCCGGTCGCATCGGCACCTACGCAGCAGAAGCCCCGCTGGTCCCTACACAGCTTCACTTCGGCAGGCTTGACACGCACATCCCGGCCGAAGAGGTCGAGCGGGTGCATTCCGCATGCCCCGACGTCGAGATCAATTGGTATGACGATGCCGGACATGGCTTCAACTGCGAAATGCGCGCTGCCTACAATGCGCAGGCCGCTGACTTGGCCCGCAGCCGATCGCTGGCCTTCTTCAGACAGCATTTGGCCTGATGTTCCTGCGTCAGGCCACTTCGTTCTCCAGCGTCCCGATGGGATCGATCGTGATATTCACGCGATCGCCGTGCGCCAGCGTAAAGGAGCTGGGCGGCACGACACCGGTTCCTGTCATCAGAAAACATCCGCTGGGAAATGAATTGTCGCGCAGCAGATACTCCACCAGCACCTTCGGATCGCGTTTCAGCTCCGTCAACGCCACTTCTCCGAAGAACTCTACCTGGTCGTCGCGGTTGATCTCGATGACGATCCGTGTCGAAAAGGGCAACGGCTGCGCGCTCACCAGAATTCCCGGTCCAAGGGCACAACTGCCGTTGTAAACCTTCGCCTGCGGCAGGTAGAGCGGATTCTCGCCTTCAATGTCGCGCGAGCTCATGTCGTTGCCGATCGTATAGCCCTGGATGCGTCCCTTCGGGCTCACCACCAGCGTGAGCTCCGGCTCCGGCACTGACCAGTTTGCATCCGCGCGAATTCGTACCTTCTCGGCGGTCCCCACCGTGCGGCTCGCCATCGACTTGAAGAACAGCTCGGGCCGCTCAGCAGTGTAAACACGATCGTAGAAATTACCTCCGCCGGCATCTTTCGATTCTTCCATCCGCGCCCCGCGGCTGCGAAAGTACGTCACCCCCGCCGCCCACACTTCCTGCGACTCGATCGGTGCGCGCAGTTCCTTTGCTTTCGGCGCCGGCACAGGTGCCGCGGCCGCAATCAGTCCGGGCAGAAACTCAGGCAGATCCTCTCGCGCAAGCAGATCATCCAGCGACTGGCCGGGGAGCGAGTACCACTTTCCTTCGTTCTCAAGAACGCATCCTGCGGTTGTTCGATATAGCTTCACTCGCGCATCCTCCTGCGCTCCCATGGTAAATGCCCGCTGAAGAGAGCCTCAGGCGCACCACGGATCGAACTTACCTTCGCGCACGGCGCTGGCCATCGCTGCGATATCGGGTGCCAGCACGCGATCGCGCTCGAGGCGCGCAACAACCTCGCGCACCGCCCGGTACGCGCCTTCGACGCGGGTGCCCGCTTTCAGTGGTCTGCGAAACTCGAGCCCCTGCGCCGCGCACATCAATTCAATAGCGATTATGCGTTCGGCATGCTCCACAATCTGCCGCAGCTTCAGAGCGCCCGTCATGCCCATCGAAACGTGGTCCTCTTTGCCTCCATCCGTTGGAATGCTCCCCGTCGAAGATGGATGCGCAAGAACCTGGCATTCATTGATCAGCGCCGCCGCAACAATCTGCGCGATCATGAAGCCCGAAGAGAGCCCCGGATCAGGCGACAGAAACGCAGGCAGCCCTTCGTTGATGTCAGGATTGAGCAATCGGTCGATCCGCCGCTCCGTGATGCCAGCCAGATCAGTCAACGCAGCGGCGGCGTAGTCAAACGCATAGGCCAGCGGAGCGCCGTGGAAATTCCCCCCTGAAACAACAGCGCCGCGCATGCGTCCATCCTGCGTCGGCTCTGCAAAAATCAGCGGATTGTCAGTCGCCGAACCGGCCTCTGTTTCGAGCACGCCGGCCACGTGCGCCACCACATCGCGCACCGCGCCGTGCACCTGCGGCATGCAGCGCAGGCAATAGGCATCCTGCACGCGGGTGTCATGCTCGCGATGCGACTCGCGAATTTCCGAGTCGGCCAGCAGCCGCAACAGATGTTCCGCTGCTGCGATCTGCCCCGCGTGCGGCCGTGCGCGATGGATGCGTTCATCGAACGCCACCGGCGTGCCCATCAGGGCCTCGAGCGACATGGCCCCGGCAACATCGGCCAACTGCGTTACACGGCGGGCGCGAGCCACAGCCAACGCTCCCACCGCGGTCATCGCTTGCGTGCCATTCAGCAGCGCCAGCCCCTCTTTCGCTGCCAGTTGCAGCTGAACAAGGCCCGCTCGTTGCAGCGCGTCGCCGCCGGGCATTTTCTCGCCACGGTAAATCGCATCGCCCTCGCCGATCACCACCAGCGCAAGGTGCGCCAGCGGCGCCAGGTCGCCGCTTGCTCCCACTGATCCCCTTGCGGGAATCACCGGATGCACACCTGCGCTCAGCATCGCCACCAGCAGCTCCGGCACTTCCTTCCGCACGCCGCTGAAGCCTTTCGCCAGCACATTGGCGCGCAGCAGAAGCATCGCGCGCGACTCGGCCTCGCTGAGCGGCTCGCCCACGCCGCCTGCGTGGCTGCGCACCAGGTTGATCTGCAGTTCTGCCAGTTTTTCAGCAGGGATACGAACATCGGAGAGCTTGCCAAAGCCCGTGTTCACGCCGTACACAGTGGCGCCCTCGGCAAGAATCTCTTCGATAAGTTGCCTGCCCTCGCGCACGCGCAAGTTCGCCTCAGAGGACAACGTGACAGGGTTTGCGTTGAGGGCTACGGCTTCGATCTGAGCCAGCGTCAGTGGCTGGCCATCCAGCATCAGAGGCTCCATCTCTCGATGCTAGGCCGCTACGGATTGCCGGTACAGCCAGAATGAACGGCCATCCTTGGCGCAATAGCACAATTGAACTATGATCAGCCATTATGGCAATGGATTCCACGGCGTTGATGGACCAATGCGGTCGAAAGCTCCTCGATGAATTGCAGGCCAACGCCCGCCTCAGTGTCGCCGAGCTGGGCCGCCGCATCGGCCTTTCGCCTTCGGCGACCGCCGAACGTCTGCGCCAGATGGAAGAGGTGGGCATCGTTCGCGGCTACACGGTACACATCGACCGCGAAGCTCTCGGCCTCGACGTCATGGCATTTATTCGCATGAGTTGCAATGGCCAGAACTACCATCGCCTGCTTGAATACGTGCAAACCCTCGAAGAGGTCCGCGAGTGCCACCACCTCACCGGCGGCGATGACTTTCTGCTCAAGGTGACCACCACGAATATGGCGGACCTCGAAGCTCTCATTGAAGCGCTGCTGCCCTACGGCAATCCCGTCACCAGCCTCGTCTTCTCATCGCCCGTCGAGCATCGCCGGTTCGCCACCACCGGAAAACTGACCACGGTTTCAAAAAAGCAAGCGCGCCGGCGCTGACGCTGCTTACTCCTCTTCCGGCGGCAGACCGAGAATCCTGCGGTTCTTCTCCTCATCGGCGCCCGATGCGGCAAAGTCGTCGAAAGCCTTCTCCGTCACGTGAATGATGTGATCGCGGATAAAGGCGGCGCCTTCTGTCGCACCCGCCTTCGGATGCTTCAGGCAGCATTCCCACTCAAGCACAGCCCAGCCGGGAAAGTCGTACTGTGCCATCTTGCTGAAAATGCTCTTGAAGTCCACTTGCCCATCGCCGAGCGAACGAAACCGTCCCGGCCGCTCGATCCATGCCTGGTAGCCGCCGTAGACGCCGCTCCGGCCCGTTGGACGAAACTCAGCATCCTTGACGTGAAAGGCGCGAATCCTCTGGTGATAGATGTCAATGAAGTCCAGGTAATCCATCTGCT
>JBATYG010000075.1:0-3214 GCA_049673945.1 Occallatibacter sp. | reverse complement strand
AAAACCCAATGCCGCTCATGAAGCAGCCTGCGCCGGCCCAGCCGGCTTCGCCGGAGATGGATTCGATGAGCCTGGCGAAGGCGACCCCCGCGGCAGGTGCGGTTTCTCCCTCAGATGGAGCTCTCTTTACTTCCCTGCTGGCGCTGCAGCCGAAAGACCGCGTGATGCGGTTGGTGGCAATGAGCCAGCCAGAGTTCGACACCTTCTTCAACTCGATGCGGCCGGGCCAGCGCGCGCTCTTCGTCGCCGACCTCGATCCCGATCAGCGGGAAGTGGTGGCCGCTCTCAAGAGCCCCGAACGGCTCGTCGCCGAGGAACTGATTGCGCAGCGCCTTACGCGCGACATCTATTCGACCGCGCAGTTGCAGGAGGTGATGACCGATTTCTGGCTCAATCACTTCAACGTGTACCTGCGCAAGAATGCGCAGACGCCGTACTATCTCGTCGGTTTTGAGCGCGACGTGATTCGCCCGCTCGCTCTGGGCAAGTTTGAAGATCTGCTGGAGGCGACGGCACACAGCCCGGCGATGCTGGTTTACCTCGACAATACCGAAAGCATCGGCCCCGAGTCCTATGCTGCGCAACGCGCCGCCATGACCGCATTCCGCAGGCCCGGCAACCAGAAGAAAGCGCATGAGGGCCTGAACGAGAATTACGCGCGCGAGCTGATGGAGCTGCAAACGCTCGGTGTGAACGGCGGCTACACGCAGGCAGACATCATTCAGGTCGCGCGAATCCTGACCGGATGGACGGTCGAGCGCCCGCTGCGCGGCGGCGATTTCAAGTTCGATCCCAATCGCCACGAACCGGGTACGAAAAAAGCGCTTGGCCAGAAGTTCAAAGAAAACGGCGAGATGGAAGGCCGTGAGCTGCTTCACTATCTGGCGACCCGCCCAGCCACAGCGCAGTTTATCTGCCGCAAGCTGGCGATACGCTTCGTGAGCGATGACCCGCCGCAGAGCCTCGTGGATCGCATGGGGAAGACTTATCTGGCCAGCGGCGGCGACATTGCGTCCGTGTTGAGAACGCTCTACCACTCGCCGGAGTTCTGGTCGGTAGATGTCTATCACGCAAAGGTGAAGACGCCGCTCGAATACGTCGTCTCCGCGGTGAGAGCGAGCGACGCCGAGATTGGCAGCCTTCGCCCGCTCGCCAATGCCCTGCGGTCGATGGGCATGCCGCTCTACGGATGCGTTCCACCCACCGGCTACAGCTGGGAGGCGTCGGCATGGGTAAGCACAGGCGCGCTGGTGGACCGCATGAATTTCGCGCTCGCACTGGCGGCGAACAAGCTGCCCGATATCGGCACGAACTGGAGCCCGCCGGCAGACAGCAGTGCAGGGGCGACGCTTTCAACGGGAACCCCGACCCCGGAAGCAGAGGAACTGCGGCTGGAATCGCTCGTGACGCCGGGAGGTGTGAGCGAGTCGACGCGAACCGCGGTCCTGCAGCAATTTGAGCAGCAGAATCCGACCACCCAGAGCGCGAACCCGGATGCTTCAACTGCGCGGCCCGCGGCCTTTCGCATGCAGCCGACACCTCTTGAGCGGCAGGACGCGATGCTGGCGGGGCTGCTTCTGGGCTCGCCCGAATTTCAACGCCGCTGACAAGGAGGAAACACCATGCAGACAAACCGGCGCTTTTTTCTCCGCAATGGAGCTTTCGCCCTGGCAGGAACCACCGCCATTCCGGGATTTCTCGTCCGGTCAGTGCTGGCGCAGACCGCCGCGACTCCGAACCAGCGGCTCGTGGTGATTTTTCAGCGGGGCGCCGCCGATGGGCTCAACATTGTTGTGCCATATCGCGAGAAGAACTACTACGCAATGCGGCCCAGTATCGCGATCCCGCAGAACCAGGTGGTCGATCTCGACGGCTTCTTCGGACTGCATCCTTCTCTTGCGAGTTTCAAGCCGCTCTATGAGCAGGGCCACCTCGCCGTGGTGCACGCCGTGGGCTCACCCGATATGACGCGCTCGCACTTTGACGCCCAGGACTATATGGAATCCGGTACACCGGGCGTGAAGAGCACGCAGGACGGCTGGCTGAATCGTGCACTGCGCGCCGAAGACCTTCATTGCCATTGCGATCACACTCCATTTCGCGCCGTGGCTCTCGGCGCAGATGTGCCACTTACGCTCGCGGGCACGGTTCCTGCGATCGCGCTCAACAACCTGAACGCATTTGCCGTCGGCGGCCGCGGACCCGTGCCTTCGCAGGCCGCCAGCGCGTTCGAGGCCATGTACGCCGACAGCGGCGACCGCATCTTTCATCCGGCGGGCGACGAAACCTTCGAAGCGGTGAAGATGCTGCGGGCGGCGAACCTGGGCCGCTACACGCCCGCCGACGGCATTGAGTATCCAAACTCAGAGTTCGGCAACAATCTGAAGCAGATTGCGCAGCTTCTGAAAGCCGACCTTGGCGTTGAAGCGGCCTTCACCGACGTGAGCGGCTGGGATACACACCACAATCAGGGCAGCGTCGATGGCCAGCTTTCCAACCGGCTGCGCGACTTCTCCAGCAGCATCACCGCCTTCTGGCGCGATCTCGGTGACAGCGCCGGCAATGTCACGGTCGTAACGATGTCTGAGTTTGGCCGCACTGCGCGTGAGAACGGCACAGCCGGCACCGATCACGGCCACGCCAACGCAATGTTCGTACTCGGCGGCAGCGTGAAGGGCGGCAAGGTTTACGGGCGATGGCCCGGACTGGCCAACGAGCAATTGAATGAAGGCCGTGATCTGGCGCTCACCACGGACTACCGCCAGGTTCTGGGCGAAGTTGTCACGCGCACACTCGGCGCGCAGACGCTCGACCTCGTCTTTCCCGGAGCAAGGATCACGCGCGGAAGCTTCCTCGAGCTGATCTAGGGCTACTCTGCGCGCAGCGCGTCCGTCGGGCTGAGGGAAGCCGCCCGGCGCGCGGGGAGAAAGCTCGCGGCCAGAGAGGCTGCGCTCAGCATCAGCGCAACGACAGCGAGCGTGGGAATGTCCCAGGCCTGCACCCCAAAGAGCAGCTTGCGCATCAGCAGCGAAGCGCCTACCGAACACAGGATGCCGATCCCAATGCCCGCGATCGTCAACCGCCCGGCCTCGCGCATCACCAGCTTGTAGACTGGGCTGCGCTGCGCGCCAAGGGCCATGCGCACGCCGATGTCCCGCGGTCTCTGGCTCACTGAATAGGCGACCACCCCGTACAGGCCGACAACGCCCAGAAG
>JBATYG010000074.1:0-5307 GCA_049673945.1 Occallatibacter sp. | reverse complement strand
GCTCCCAACTCATCGAGCTCGTTTGCGATCCAGAACATTTCAAGCGGGCGGCCGGGCGTGGATGTTTCTTCGTACACGATTAACGGCGCGATTGTGGGCTCGGTGTATTACATGGTTGACGGCAGCCCCCTGGGAATTGCCGAAAACAACAACGCCGCGATCATTCCGGCGCTGGATCTTCCCGAGGATGGCGTGGAGGAGACGCGGGTTGAGACGCAGAACACGCCGGCGTCGTTTCAGAGCGGCGGCGCAGGCGTAATCAGCCTGGTGACCAAGTCGGGTGGCAATCAGTTTCATGGAGACGTCTTCGGTGTTTTCAGGCCGAACATTCTGGCCTCCAACGAATACTTCAACAAGTTGAACCAGATAAACAGCGGCCTCCCGAATACACCGCCATCCTTTCATCGCTACCAGGAAGGCGGGGCGATCGGCGGGCCTATTATGCGAGACAAGCTGTTCTTCTTTGCCGATTACGAGGCAACGCAGCAGGAGCAGTTTGACGGATCCAATATCTTTACGGTGCCGACCAGCGCGGAACGCACGGGCGATTTTTCAAACGACAACTTCGCGATCTACGACCCGACACAGCCGGATATCGCGACGGGCCCGCTCGCCGGCACGCGGCAGCCTTTCGCAAATAACACCATCACAAATCCGAATCCGATCGGGCTGAAGTTTCTTTCCGAGATGCCCAAGTGCAATGTGGATGTGAACGGGGTTCCCTGCGATACGGATCCCACTGGAGCGCTGAACAACTTTTACAAGGCGGGCCTGGATCCCACGACTGCGCAGCGCTTCGATGTGCGCATGGACTGGGCGCAGAGCGAAAAGCAGAAGATCTTCGGGCGATTCTCGTTCGACCGTCTGTTTCTGTCGACGTTTAACGCCTTCGACAATATGTGGGATCTGAATTATGCGCAGAACGTGACCAACGGGCGCAACGTTATGCTGGCCGACGATTTGACTCTGAGCCCCACGACGTTTTTGCAGTTGCGCTACTCGTTTACACGGCACTACGAGAACCAGGGCGGTGATCCGCGGCAGGTTGGCTTTGACATTACCACGCTGGGATTTCCTTCAGCGTTGGCAGACGAGGAAGTTTACAAGCTGCTGCCGTTTGTGACGTTCAGCGATGTGGGGGGCGGCGTTGGCGGCACGGCGAACTACAACACGTTTATCTTTGCGAGCGAAAACAGCGACGCAAATGCCTCGATAACGAAATTGTGGGGCAAGCACCAGGTATCGGCGGGCTTCGAGTATATGAAGCGATTCCTGAATGCGGGCCAGCCGCCGGCACCTTCGGGATCGTATGCCTTTGACATTTCGGCAACTGACCAGACGGTGAGCACGGCGGTGGGCGGAAGCGACTTTGCCTCGCTGCTGGTAGGCATGGGAACCGAGCCGGGCTCGGAATCGAACGACTACCCGAATTTCTCAAAGGACCTGTTCGCGGCCGAGGCGAGCCCGTACTATGCAACGTTTGTTGAAGACACCTACCATCCCACGCCGGCCCTGACGATCACGGCGGGGTTGCGCTGGGATATCTTCGGGGGCAGGACGGAGCGGCATAACAGGCTGGAATACTTCGATCCGCAAGTAACGAACACCGTGGATGGGGTGGCTTACACGGGCGCTGAAGTCTACGTGACGAACGGCAACCGTTCGCCATTTGCGACGAACCTCAAGGATTTTGGGCCGCGCCTGGGCATTTCGTGGCAGGCGGAGAAGCATTTGGTAATTCGCGGAGGAGCCGGAATCTATTATGGCCCCAGCGTGCAGATGACGGCCGGACCGTCTGTGAACAGCGACGGCTACGCGTCCTATACGACGTGGAATGCGACGGACTGGAACCAGGATCCGAATACGATTGCCTACGATTGCGTGGATGTGGACCCCTGCGGCAGCCAGGGCAACACGATTATGCTGAGCTCTCTCAGCAATCCTTTCCCCAACGGCGTCATACCTACGATCAGTTCGCCTTCTGGCCTGGGGAACAACCTGGGCACCGGGCTGAACACGATGCTGCACACGCAGCGTACGGCGACGACGTATAACTTCAACTTCGGCATCGAATATCAGTTGCCGGGCGACGTTATTGTGAACGTGGGCTACGTCGGCAGCCGCGGCCTCTTTCTGCCCCTGGGCGGAGCCGATCTGAATACTCTCGATCTTGGGACGATCGCGAGCAACCAGGCGAATTTGTTCAACGTTTCAGTGCCAAACCAGTGGGCAGCGATTCAGCCGGGGACCAACGCTAACGTTGGATTGACGACGGTTCCGCTGTGGGTATCGCTGCAGGAGTTTCCGCAGTTTGGCAACGGCAACTACGGCGATGGCAACGGCGTAGTTGTGCACGCATATCCGGGGGGCGACTCCGATTACAGTTCGCTGCAGGCGAAGATTCAGAAGAGACTGACGAGCCATTTCACCGCGCTGGGCTCGTTCACGTGGGCGAAGCTGATGACGGACGACGGCAATCCGCCGCTGGGTTTTGTGGGCTCGCACCTGGGCGCGCCGCAAGATTGGAAGAACCTGAACTTCGAGCACTCGGTGAGCCCGCAGGATGTGAAGTACCAGTTCACGGGGAGCGCATCGTATGATTTGCCGATCGGCGAGGGACGCGCCATGAATCTCAATCGTGCCGGCAACGCCATTCTGGGTGGATGGACCGGGAACCTGATCGCCTACGTCAGCACCGGTATTCCGATTGCGTCCCCGATTTCTGGAGTGAGCCCCTCCTATTTCAATCAGCGGCCGGACCTGAGCTGCGATCCCAGCAAAGGCGCGCCGAACACGATCGGCACCTGGTTCAACTACAGCTGCTTCGTGTTTCCGTCGAGCCCGTTTGTTGCCGGCAACGCGCCGGCGTATCTCGACCATGTTCGCACGATGGGCGCCAGGAACCTGGACGCCTCGCTTTACAAGCACTTCTCGATGGGCGAGAAGCGCGATCTGCGTCTCGAGATTGCGTCCTACAACGTTACGAACACGGCGCAGCTTGGCATGCCGGGCGTGCCGGACATCACCTCAGTGGCAACACAGCCGGATCAGGCGGCAGCGTTTGGCCAGATTACGTCGACCGTGAACTCACCCCGCCAGCTGCAATTTGCCGCGCGCTTCACCTTCTGATCGCCTTCTACAATCGAATCGAGCATCGCCCCCGCGAAGAAAGGAGTCCTCTTTCGAGCGGGGGTTCACTTTTTGAGGGGCGAGGCAAGGTTCCGGTCGGCCTGACGTCGAAAAGAATCGTCGGGCAGTAGCAATTATTGTATTCAACTTCGTATACTTCAAAAGAACACCGAGCCATATGGGCGCTGTTCCGGAACTCAGGCCCGTGACTTCACGGGCCGGGGCGAGATACCGCTGCTCATTGAACCTTAAATCGCAGACGGGGGTGACGCGTTGCAGGGAAGAACTCTATGACGGCCAAGCAGATGCCGGTGCGCCTGGATGTTATCGATTCGCATACGGCGGGGGAGCCGACGCGATGTGTTCTTTCGGGTGGTCCGCACCTGGGAGCCGGTCCGCTTTCAGAGCGGCTGGAACGACTACGGCGGGAACACGACGGCTATCGGCGCGCGATTCTCTGCGAACCGCGCGGCTCAGATGTGCTGGTGGGGGCGCTGCTGGTGGAACCGCACGATCCGGAATGCGCGGCTGGGGTGATCTTCTTCAACAACGCGGGATACCTGGGCATGTGCGGCCACGGCATGATCGGAGTGGCCGCGACGCTCGCATTTCTGGGCCGGATTGAGCCCGGTGAACACCTGATTGAAACGCCCGTGGGCGCGGTGAAGATCGAGCTGAACGCTACGAGCCGGGTAACGATCAGGAATGTGCCGTCATACCGCTATCGCAGCGACATCGAGGTGCAGGTGCCGGGATACGGCGCGGTGCGCGGCGATGTTGCGTGGGGTGGCAACTGGTTTTTCCTGGTGCGCGAACACAGCTTTGCAGCAGCTCACGAGCTGAGGCCGGTGCAGGTGGAATCGCTGACGGCATTCACGTGGGAGATTCGGCGCGCTCTGGCCGCCGCAGGCATCGTGGGCGCCAGTGGCGCCGAGATCGATCACATTGAGCTGTTCACGGAGGCTCACGATGGAGCCAACGACAGCCGCAACTTTGTTCTGTGCCCGGGCAAGGCCTATGACCGCTCGCCGTGCGGCACGGGGACGAGCGCGAAGATGGCGTGCCTGGCCGCCGACGACGCTTTGCAGCCGGGTGAACCGTGGAGACAGGAAGGCATTCTGGACACAGTGTTCGAAGGCAGCTTTGAATTTCAAAACGGGGGCAAGGGCAGGGCCGGTGAGGGGCCGCGGATTCTTCCAGTGATCACCGGATCTGCTTATGTGACCGCAGAGTGCACACTGATTTTCGATCCGGCGGATCCGTTTCGACTGGGTGTGCCGGAATGACGACCGGCCACGCAGACGGCTCGCCGCGCGCCTGCGACGTGGTGGTGGCCGGTGGCGGGATCGTGGGCACTGCATGTGCGCTGGCCTGCGCTGAGAGAGGCCTGCGCGTTGCGCTTATCGAGCCGGAGTTTCCAGGCAGCGGCGCGACAGCGGCCGGTATGGGCCATATTGTGGTGATGGATGACAGCGAGGCACAGTTTGCGCTGACGCGCAGATCGCAACAGTTGTGGCAGGCCTTGAGCGCCTCGCTGCCGGCGGGCGCGGAGTTTGAGCAACGCGGAACGATATGGGTAGCCGCAGACGATGAGGAGTTTGCCGAAGCGGAGCGCAAACGACTCTACCTCGAAGACCGGGGTGTACCGAGCCGGCTGCTTTCTGCCGCGGAGCTGAGGGCGCACGAGCCGAACCTGCGGCCCGGGCTTGCGGGAGGACTGCTGGCTCCCGAAGATGCCGTGGTCTATCCGCCCGCGGTTGCGCTGCATCTGGCAAATCAACTGCGGGCGCGTGGTTCGGAGCTGATTAAGGGCCGTGTCGTGGAACTGGGAGATGGTCTGGCACGGCTGGACGATGGCTCGGAGCTGCACGCGAAGACGCTGGTGAATGCGATGGGAGCGGACGCGGCGCAATGCACGCCGGGGCTGCCGGTGAAAACGCGCAAAGGTCACCTGGCGATTACGGATCGTTATCCGGGCTTTGTGCACCATCAGCTTGTGGAGCTTGGCTATTTGCAGAGCGCGCACTCGATCGCATCGGACTCGGTGGCATTCAACGTGCAACCGCGACAAACGGGGCAGATCCTGATCGGCTCCTCGCGGCAGTATGGCAATGAAAACTCAGCAGTGGATCAGCAGATGCTGGCGGCAATGCTGAACCGAACGGAGCTGTATCTACC
>JBATYG010000073.1:0-1985 GCA_049673945.1 Occallatibacter sp. | reverse complement strand
CGCCCGTCTGATATACCTGAAGACATGCATGGTGTGATCCGCGGAACGCTGATCGCTCTTGTTGTCGCGCTCCTCGTTCCCGCTCTTCCCCTCGTCGCGCAGGAAACTCCCGAGACCTTCCGCTGGATTGATTTCCACTCGCCCGAAGACCAGGACGTCGTGCTCTGGGTCACCAGGGCGCTCGATCCCGAGCAGTGGACCGCTATCCGCGAGATCGGCGTGCAATACGATGCCGCCCTCGTCATCACCACGCAGCGTCAGGGCCCGCAGGCTTCACCCCCCTCTGACACCTTCAACGTGTGGAGCGTCTCGCTCACCAGCCACCTCGTTACATCGCTGCTGAAGGGCGTCAACCTCCGCCTGCTCGACTGGATGCTCTTCTCGGTCGGGCATCCGCGCGAGCTCGGCGCACTCTACAACGATTGCCGCGAGTGCAACGCCACGCTCTACTTCACCGCCTTTTACTATGACCAGCGTCAGCACGGCTGGGCCGCCCGCTGGCTGCGCGGCACGCAGACCGTGCCGCTCGAAGGCGCCAATGCGCCCCAGGGCGTGCAGATCACGCAGGTCTACGCCCTCATGGCCGACCCCAATGGGCACGAGCTCGTCGGTACGTGGAACCACTTCGACTACGGCAAGACAAAGCCCGCCGACGATTACGTCTACCAGTACGACGTTGATCCCTACAGCGGCCTCGACCGCACCCAGCTTCTCGCCGGCAAGGAGCTCGAAGCCATGCAACATCGTATCTGCACGGCCACCGGCGTTGTTTCAGGTCTGGCCAAAGGACAGGACTCGCCTCTTTGCGCGCAGTTGCTCAGCGGCAAGCTGCCGCGCAAGCGTTACCGCTGATCACTTTGAGCACTCTGATCACTGGGCCGTTTATTGAGCGGGCAGCACGCGAATCGCAACGATGTTACGCACCCACCGCGCCGGCCGCTTCTCTCCCGTCGCCACCAGTTGCACCGGGCCGGTCCCCGCGATCGGCCTGCCGGCCAGCTTATCGGCCACCAGCACGGTCCCGTCGTGCACGTCCGGCGTCACCTCGCCGATCGAGTACACAACCTTGTAGCCGTCCGACCCCTCTGCCACGAGATAAAGCTGAAAGTCCTTCCCATGCGGCTTTGCGGCGACACCCAGGGGCGTCAGCAGGTCGATCACAGGCACGCCGGAAAAGGTCTGCTTCTTCTTCTGGTGCTCGTTGTAAACGGTGATCGTGGTCTGCGGCAGTGCAAGCAATTTCTCCCCCGTCCAGACGGCGGACTTGTCACCGAAGCTCACCTTCAGCGGACCCGCCGGCGGCAGCACGTGGGCAGCCATCTGGCTCTCCCGTTCCGATCCCTTGCCGCCCTGAGGCAGTTGTGGCTGTTGTTGCTGCATCTCCTGCTGGATGCGTGATGTGTCGGGCGTCGGCGGCGCGCCCATGGGTAACCCCTGGTCTGCCCCCTGACTCTGGCCCAAGGCGAAAATGGGGGTCATTCCTACGAAGAGCACCAAAGCAACGTTCCCAACCAATCGGCGCATCCGCAAATCCCTCCTGCGCATCCATCGTATACTTACAGTATGTCGATCGTGCGCAATATCGCCGGCATCGCCAAGGGCATGAGCATCACTTTTCGTGAGATGTTCGAGCCCACCACCGTGGAAAATTATCCCGATGGTCCCGGCCCCCTGCGCGGCGCGGTCTTCGAGCAGCGTTTTCGCGGCGCGCACGTGCTGCAGCGCGATGAAGACGGCCTGGAGAAGTGCGTAGCCTGCTTTCTCTGCGCGGCCGCCTGCCCGGCCAACTGCATCTACATCGAAGCTGCCGAGAACACTGAAGAGCATCGCATCTCCTCCTCTGAGCGCTACGCCAAGGTCTACAACATCGACTACAACCGCTGCATCTTCTGCGGATATTGCGTCGAAGCCTGCCCCACCGACGCCATCACGCATGGCCACGGTTTCGAGCTTGCCTCTCTCAACGCCACCAGCCTTGTCATGCG
>JBATYG010000072.1:0-3664 GCA_049673945.1 Occallatibacter sp. | reverse complement strand
GTTGTGGACGGTGGCGGCGGCCGCGGAGAAAGCTGTGGCGCGCGCGCGGCCGGTTCTTGAGGCTTTTTCTCGCGGCATTAGCGGAGTGGGCACGGAGCCGCGGCAGGCGCACGCGGTGACGCTGGGCGGCAACTTTCTGATCAGCGCGATGATTCATTCGCTGAGCGAGGCGTTCGTCTTCGCGGAGCGTCAGGGAGTGGCGCCGGAGACGTTTATCGAGGCAATCAACAGCGCGCTGTTTCAGTCGCCGTTTTATGAAGGGTACGCGAAGATCATGCTGCATCCGCCGGAGCAGATCGGGGCTACCGTTGAGCTTGGATCCAAAGATCTGCGGCTGCTGCGCGCTGCCGCTGCCGGCCGCGCGACGCGGCTAAGCCTCGCCGACCAGATGGCGGAGATATTCGCCGAGGCGCAGAGGACCGGGCTGGGGGACGAGGACTGGGCGGTGGGTCAGTACCGGATGGCGCAGCGGCGGGGAGCGGAGCGAGCGAGTTAGCGAAGTGAGCGCTTTCTCACCCATGCTTCGCAGGATGGGGCACCCATTTTCGCGGGTGTTTTCCCTTCCATGCCGCGCGAGCGATGGAGCGATGATGCGCGGCATGGGGAGGAACCCGCTGGAGACCGACAGGTTGCTCACTGCCGGCGAGGCGCGAAGCGCCGCAGGAAAATCCATGCCAGCAGAGCGCACAGCACCAGAGCCAGGAGCATCAGTTCGAGAACACGCAGGAAGAAGTAATTGATGAGACCGCGCCCTCTTGCGTCGATATTTTGGATGTCTCTCTGGCCGATCTGGTCGAATTCGCCCATCAGCTCGGTTTCCTGACCACGAAGCGCCTCCAGCGTCGCTTGTCGTTGCTCGCTAATTTGTGCGGTTGTGGCCAGTCGTTCGGCATGCAACGCATCGATTGTGGCAATTCTTTCCTGCTGCAACGCATAGAGGGTGCTCAAGCGCTCTTCCCGGACGAATGCCTGTGCGGACAACCGCTCGTCATCAACATCCCCTTTAAATGCCTTGCGTGTCTGGTCCACAAGTCCGGGCATCTGGTCGATAGCGCCCGACGCCTTCGCAGCGCTATTGGAAAGCGTCGCGAAATCGGATAGCGCGCCGCGAATTTGCGCGTCATGCGTGAAATCGCTGAGCAGGAGTTCGGCTTGCCAGCGCGCCTGTTTGGGCAGGTAAGCGTTATAGGAATCCAAGCGGGCTGTAATGTCGCCCAACCCTTCGGCCAGAGTCTTGATTGAGCTGGACATTCCCAGATCAGATTGTTCAGCCTTCCGGATTACATCTGGATCGGCCGACTGACGTCCGGCCAGACTGGCCTGTATTGGATGGGCCTGCGCCCAGGTGCTGACTGTTTGTCGCAAGCCGGCCACGTTGGCCTGAGGTGCAGCCAGTTGCACAAGCTGCTGCATCTCGGCGTCCATGTTTCCGAGCGTCTCGGAGACCACGGGATAGGACTCGCCCATTGTCTGTTTCAAGGCGGGCCGTTCCATATACGCCGTCATTTGGAAAATGAATGCCCAGGTGTCGAGAACCGCTGCGACAGGATCGGTGTTCAGCAAGGATGTCTGCATCACTGGAATCGCCTCGGCCTTCCATACGAGTGCCTGTCTCCGCGCGGCGGCCGAGGGCGATTCCGAAATAATTCTGTCAGCCGCGGTTTCTATCTCTGCCGAATAAAGGGCGAGCATCGATTGATTGCGCGCACCCAGTTCCGGCGCGGACGACTGCACATTCTTTGTCGACTTTAGCGAAGCGGCTTTCCTGGTGCCATTGCCGGAGAAGCAGCCCTGGGCCAGCAACAGCAGGCCACAAGCCGCGCAGCTCAACCATTGAGCAGCTCGAATAGATGTCTTGGTCCGTTGGCCGTGCCGTGTCATGCCGTCCCTCCCCAGGTGAAAGCTTCGGTGGGTCGATGTCGCCAGCTCAAATCTACGGCGATGAAAGGGATTCGAAAATTCCAACTGCCGCGTGCGTTCTACAGGAGGTCGTGCCCTGGCCAAGGGAGCACGCGCTTTGCTCTGCCAGCGAGGCGATGGGCTTTACAGGCAGAAAATCATAGAGAGACGCAATCGATCAGATAGCCCAAAGAGGAAGTTTCTTGAGACTTAAGCCACGATCATTAGAGCGGGAGGCATTGAAATTACCGGCGGGAACAGGCAGATCACCAAAGCAACAAATCCGAGCGAATTATATCCCATCACTGCTCAAGCCAACCTGTGGCATAATGAGCGCGGGTCTCCCGGCCTTCAGGAGCAGGCGAAAAGCTGCATGCTCTTGTTCGACTCTCTCCTTGTTTGACTCTCCTTGTTTCATTCCCATGGTTCCACTTTGCCGGTTCCACTTTTTCGGCATGAACGCGAACCGCCTCTCGAAATCCCACACTGGAGTCATCGCGTGAAAAATCTCCTCACATTTTTAATGGGTCGAATCGTCGCCGGCTTTGTTGTCATCGCGCCGGTTTACCTCGCCTGTCTGCTTCTGCTCAAAGGCATGAGGACAATCATGCGCCTGATGGCGCCTGTAGCAAAGGCGCTGCCGGAATCAGTTCCTGCTGAAAATCTGATCGCGCTTTTCCTCGTGCTGCTGGTGTGCTTTATTATTGGGATCGCGATTCGCACACGACTGGGACTGGCGATCAAAAATCGCGTGGACAAATCTTTATTTCAGAAGATTCCGGGTTACTCACTTTTGCGAAGTTTTACGCAACGACTGGCGGGAAATACGAAGGACCAGGCATGGAATGCGGCGCTGGTTGAGATTGAGGATGCACTTGTGCCCGGGTTCATCATTGAAGAGCTTGTCGACGGACGTTTCACCGTCTTTGTCCCCTCGGTGCCCACGCCGATGGCAGGGTCGGTCTACATTCTTAGTCCGGACCGCGTGCATCGTCTGGATGTTCCGTTTACACAGGCCATCACGACCATCACCAAGTGGGGCTCGGGTTGCCAGGATCTGGTGGCTGCAATGAAGCCGAGAGCGAACGTCTGACTCAGGGTCAGTTCAGGAACATGGTGCGGTAGAGGGTGTCGCGCTGGACGGGCATGAAGCCGGCGTCGCGGATGATGCGGCGGAGCTCTTCTTCGGTGGTGCAGTTTGAAGTGCCTGCAGACTTGACGACGTTCTCTTCGAGCATGACGGAGCCGACGTCGTTGCCGCCGAAGTGGAGGCCGAGCTCAAGCACCTTGAGTCCCTGGGTGACCCAGCTTGCCTGCACATTTTCGATGTTGTCGAGGTAGAGGCGGGCGATGGCGAGCACCTTGAGGTATTCGACGGAGGTGGCCTCGTCCCAACCGCGGCCACCGAGGGCGGTGTTGCCGGGCTGAAAACTCCAGGGGATGAATGCCGTGAAGCCGCCGGTTTCTTCCTGCAGGCGGCGGACAACTTCAAAGTGATTGATGCGCTGGTCGAATGTTTCGCCGACGCCGAACATCATGGTGGCGGTGGTGCGAAGCCCAAGCTGGTGCGCGGTGCGGTGCACACTGACCCAGTCCTCAGTGCGGCATTTGAGGCGGGCGATGCGGAAGCGGACATCGTCGTCGAGGATTTCGGCGCCGCCGCCGGGGATGGAATCGAGTCCAGCATCGCGCAGCCGCGCGATGGTATCGCGCACGGTGAGGCCGGAAACTTCCGCGATGCACAGAATTTCCGGAGCCGAAAAGC
>JBATYG010000071.1:0-8413 GCA_049673945.1 Occallatibacter sp. | reverse complement strand
TCTTCGGGTTGTGCTTCGACAACACCTTCGTGATTGCCGCCGTCAACGTCGTCTTGCCGTGATCGATATGCCCTATCGTCCCCACGTTTACGTGCGGCTTCGAACGGTCAAATTTCTCCTTCGCCATGCGATTCCATTCCTTCCGTTTGACTTTTGTTCAACCGGCTCCGGGCACTTATCCCTGAGCAAAACCTTGCCGGCCCTGCCCTCAGTAATAGGCGTAGGCCTTGAAATACCTCTGCCGCGACTCAAGCGGCACCGCTTCAACCAGCCGCAGGTAGCGCTCACGCGTCAGGCCCTGGTCAGAGACAGGAAGCGCGGCATAGAGCGCCGGCGCATCCTTGCCCAGAAGTCCGCGCTTCAGAACCGCTTCGAAATTGCGAATCCGCAGCCCCGCTCTCAATGTGCGGCTCAGCAGAACATCCACGTCCCGCTGGTCAAAGGCCGCATCCAGCAGCGCGTGCAGCTTCTTGAAGCCCTGCTCATCCTGAACGGCGATTGTCGCCTGCTCGAACATCGTTTCCCTGCTCCGTTCCCTGCTCAGCCTTGTGCAACCCTCGACCACCTGGAGCGGGAGACGGGGATCGAACCCGCGACCAACAGCTTGGAAGGCTGTGACTCTACCACTGAGTTACTCCCGCCCGAAAACATCTTAGCCGCTTCTAACTGGCAACCCATGCCCGCTGAACTTTCTGGAGCTGATGACCGGGCTTGAACCGGTGACCTCTCCCTTACCAAGGGAGTGCTCTACCAACTGAGCTACATCAGCTCTTTCCCCAAACCTGCCGGGCGTCTAACTGCCACCCTTTTCCCTGCCCTGGCGAATCTTGTCCGCCTGCAGGGCAAGAACCGTACGCAACGCCAGTCCGCCGATAATGATCAGCGGAACCAGCCTCAACTCCACCGGCCTTCCCAACACGAGCACCTTGCCCGCGTCCATCGTGAACCAGACCAGCAAAGCCAGCACCGCATACAACGCAAGAGCCACCGGAAAACGCTTCGCCAGATCCTTACCCGTACGCTCCGGGCCTGTACGCTCCACCCTGTCGCGATCCGAAGCTGCGTCCAATGCTGCCCGCTGCGCTTCGCGCATTTCAATCCCTCAAATCAAGCCCACAAATCGAGCCCGCAAATCAAACCTGCAAATCGTGGTGCACAGGGGAGGATTCGAACCTCCGTAGCTCCAAAGAGCGGCAGATTTACAGTCTGCTGCCATTAACCACTCGGCCACCTGTGCCCAGCTTCCCCATCCCCAACGTGAACCGCATCCGCGCATACTGCCCCACCCCGGAAGCGCCGAGGCGCTCGGCTTGTCGGAGCATGCACCTCTGTGGGATCACCGCGGAGGACAGAATCCAGCGCCCGAACAACTTCGACGCCGGTCCTAACAGTCTGCCGCCGCTTTCGGCTCCAGAACCCGCTTCTACGAATGGAGCTGGCGAAGGGATTTGAACCCCCGACCCTCTGATTACAAATCAGATGCTCTACCAGCTGAGCTACGCCAGCCCTCTGTGCAAACCCAGAAATCCACTGGATTTGCCCGTATCCACTCCGGAAGCTTGTACCGGAAACCGATGGAAAACGCGGGCACACTCCTGCTCCACGCAGACCACGGCACAGAACCCAAGATTAGCACACTGACGCAGGCGGGGCAAACCGTGAAAAGGCGCTGCTTAGCTGCCCTTTCGGGACATTTTAGCTTGACAGACGGACACGCTGCGGGGAATCTTGCTTCACCGTTAAATTCGATCGAGGAAAGCCCGATGAGCAAACGAAAGTTGCTGTCTGCCGGCGTAGCCGCGCTGATGCTGACGACTTGGGCCCTGGCTGTTCCCGCACAATCTCCTTCTGCTGCAACCCGTAAACCACGAATCGCCGTGCTGGATTTCGACTACGGCACCGTGCAAACCGCGTCTTCGGCGATGTTCGGCACCAACGTTGACGTTGGCCAGGGGATCGTCGACCTGCTGGTGACCGGCCTCGTCAGGGACGGAAGCTATTCGGTAATTGAACGCAAGGCGCTCGACAAGATCCTCGCGGAACAAAACTTCTCCAACTCAGACCGCGCCAATCCCGCCAGCGCAGCCAAAATCGGCAAGCTGCTCGGCGTCGACGCGATCATAGAAGGCAGCATCACCGAATTCGGCAACGAAACCAAGAAGCAGAACATCGGCGGTGGAGGCGGCAACTGGCACGGCTTCGGCGTAGGTGGTTTCGGACACTCCAATTCGAAAGCCAACGTGGCTGTCACGGCGCGCGTGATCAACATCGACACCGGCGAGATCCTGGCCGTGGCCGACGGTACCGGCCAATCGAGCCGCTCGAGCACTTCGATGCTGGGCAGCGGCGGCAACTGGAACGGATGGGGAGGCGGTCACGCGGACTTCGGTTCCAGCAACTTTCAGTCGACGATCATCGGCGAGGCCACCAAAGCAGCGGTGGATCAGCTGACCGCGAACCTCGTTTCGCAGTCCTCGAAGGTAGCCGTCCGCACCATCACAGTGGAGGGAGTCGTGGCTGCGGTCGATGGAGGCCAGATCATCCTGAACGTGGGCGGTAACGCCGGCATCAAGGTTGGCGACCAGTTTGAAGTTCTTCGTGTCACGAGAGAGATCAAGGATCCCACGACCGGCAACATCCTGCGGCGCCTGACGACAACCGTCGGCGTGGTGAAGGCAACGGATGTGGACAATGTATCTGCGATCTGTGCCCCGGTCTCAGGCTCGGGCTTCCAGGCCGGCGATCGAGTGAAGACGGTCACCCAGTAGCCGCGGTTCCAGAATCAATCCGAAGCGCCCGCCTCGTTGAAGGCGGGCGTTTTTTGTTTGTTTGCAAAATATGCAATAGGGGTAGTTGTAACGCGTAAGTAACCTTGCCTCAGATCTACTAAGGCACCATGATTTGCTTACTTGTCCCGAATCTATCTAGGTCACCTTGTGAAAACTACGGATATTCTATATGCAAAAAAAACTGCTCCTGGCTGTGTCACTGTCAATTAGTCCGCTACTTTTCGGACAAACACCAGCTCCACTCAGCCCAATCGCTGCGCCAACGGCGCAGCCCGCGCCTTCCGGCCCGCCTCCAGCACACACTCTTCTCGATGGAACACCCGTCAAGCTACGGCTCGGCCAGTCCATCTCCTCCGCAGATGCGAAGGTAGGGCAGGAAGTGCCATTTGAGGTCCTCGAAGAAGTCAAGATTGACGGCATCGTTGTTTTGCCGAAAGGGGCAACCGCAGTCGCGAACGTAACTGAAGCTGAGCACAAGAAAAGCATGGGACGCGCAGGGAAATTAAACATAGCAATCACCTACGCGAGACTTGCCGACAATGAAAAAGTGGCGCTCCGTGCAGTGAAGGAAGCTAAGGGCGGCGGCCACGTGGGTGCCATGACAGGGGCGATCGTCGCGACTTCGATCGTATTCTTTCCGGCTGCACCGCTCTTCCTTTTCATTCACGGAAAAGACATCACCATCCCACAGGGAACCGAAATCACCGCTTTCGTAGACGGGGATATGCACCTCAACATGGCGAGCTTCGCGGCCCCCAATCAAATGCCCGGCCCCGCAAACGCCCAGTCAGCTTCGGCGGAGGCAAATATCGTGATCGAGTCGACGCCGCCCGGCGCCGACATCGAAGTAGACGGCGCATTTGTCGGCAACACGCCTTCGACCATCTCAGTTGCGTCTGGAAGCCATCAGATTTCCGTTACAAAGAAGGGCTTCGCTGATTGGACCAAAACGCTGACCACGACGGGAGGCAGCGTTCACCTCAACGCTGATCTGACCGCGGAACAGGGCGCCCAGTAAGCAGGCGCAGCGCGATCAACTCCCACCCGGGATGTTAGGGTAGTTCCTGACGGCCATCCATAGCCGGGGGAATGCACAGACGCACACGAAAAACGCTCCTCAGTGTGGCCGCGGTCCTTGTCCTGCTCGCCGTGGCCGTGTTTTTGCGCTCCAAGGCCCCGCCCGAGGCCGCGCGCCTGCTGCCCGAGTCCGACGGCATCCTCTACGTCAACCTCAAGCCCTTTCGCGCCTTCTTTCACAAGCAGCTCAAGCCGCCCGACCGCGTGCCCGAGTACCAGCAGTTCGTCGACGCCACCGGCATCGACTGGGAGCAGGATCTCGACCAGGCGGCCATCGCCCTGCACCGCATGCAGGATCCCAACGGGCCCAACGGCCCCGTAGCTTACTCCATGGTGCTGGTCGGCAGGCTCACCGGCAAGCGCCTCAATAGCTGGCTCGATGCCCACGCCGCCTCCCGCGAAATCTACGCCGGCCACACCATCTACAACGTCCCTTCCGAGGGACGCACCGTGCGCGTCGTGCAAATCGGCTATGACACCCTGGCCGTCAGCAACACGCCCACACCCGAACAGATTCACGCGATCATTGACCGCCATCGCACCGCCGCGCTGCCCTTCGCCGGCTCAACGCTGCTCTCGCACCACTACCATGAGGTGCCGCTGCTCTCCTTCGCGTGGGGCATCGGACAGATCGGCCTGCCCTTCTCTGAGAGCGGAGCGATCAAGGTCTTCGGCATCTCCCTGCCCCTGCAGGATGGAGCGATCTTCGTCGCCAGCATTACGCCCACGCTCCCCCTGGCCGGCATGCTCAAGGTGCGCGTCGAAGAGCTCGCGCCCAGCGAAGCCGACGCCGCCACCCAGGCGGCCAGTTTGCAGATGCTGGTGCTGCTCGCGCGCAGCCTCGTAGGCGGCCTCGCCGGCACCCCGGCCAACAACGGACTCAAGGAAGTAGTATCGACCGCCGAAGTCTCGCAGAAGCATGACCGCGTCGTCATCACCGGCACATTTTCGCCCGCCTCCCTGGCCAGCCTTACCTCGGCCACAAAAAACTCCGCGCACGCGCAGTAACCCGAAACCGGATTCATGCATCAGATTTGAATGTAGCCTTCCTCAGAAGTGCTGCCTCTTTCCCCAATCTGCCCGCGCCGCCGGAGAGCTTTTGAATCGCCCCCACGATCGAAAGCCTCCCGGCGGCTTTCCCTTTTCAGGCCCAAAGCCTGCTTGTAGTAGATTGGGAACGCCCCGCACGATCGGGCTGCCGAAGCTTCGAGTTCACTCAAACGAGGGGTTTTATGCGACTTTCTATCGGAGTTGCCGCAACGTTCGCGGCCTTTTTTCTTCTGCCTTGCGCCTCTGGTCTTGCCCAAACTGATTCGGCCGTCCTCACCGGCCAGAACGCCTTTACCGATGCCGCGCACGAATCACCCGGCACGCGGCGCCATCTCACCGCGGCTGACCTGCCCGGGCCCATGCAGGACCAGTCCGTCGATAACGGACCCACCGTCGTTCCCCGACCCCAGAACGCATGGCCCATCGCTCCGAAGGGCTTCAAGGTCGATCTCTATGAGAGCGGGCTCGACAATCCCCGCCTCCTCCGCTTTGCGCCCAATGGCGACCTCTTTCTCGCCGAGAGCTCCAGTGGAAAAATCAGGGTCTTTCGCGGCATCGGCCCCGATGGCAAGCCAAAGGAAGCCTCGGTCTTTGCTGAAGGCCTCCACGAACCCTTCGGCATCGCCTTCTATCCACTGGGGCCGAATCCCCAGTGGGTCTACATCGGCGAGACCGATGGGATCTCGCGCTATCCCTACCACAGTGGCGACCTGAAGGCGGCCGGCCCCAAGCAGGCGCTCGCCGAGTTGCCCGGAGGCGGCCGTCTGCGCGGCGGCGGCCACTGGACGCGCGACCTCGCCTTCTCGAAGGACGGCACAAAACTCTTTGCCTCCGTCGGGTCGCACTCGAACATCGACGACCCCGATACGCACCCCGAGGAGTTCCACCGCGCCAACGTCCTTGAGTTCACGCCCGAGGGCAAATTCGTGAAGGTCTACGCATGGGGCATCCGCAACTGCGTCGGCGAGGTCATCAATCCCATCACTGGTGAGCTCTGGTGCTCCACCAACGAGCGCGACGGCCTCGGCAACAATCTCGTGCCGGACTATGTCACGCACATCCAGGAAGGCGGCTTCTACGGCTGGCCGTGGTATTACATGGGCGGCGCCAAAGGCGGCGTGCAGGACCCGCGCCACGTCGGCAAGCACCCCGAGCTGCAGGCCAGGGTTATCACTCCTGATATCCTCGTCAACCCGCACTTCGCATCGCTCGAAATGCTCTTCTACGAGGGTTCGCAGTTCCCCGCCGAGTACAAGGGCGACGGCTTTGCCGCCGAACACGGCTCATGGAACCGCGCCCAGCGCGCCGGCTACCAGGTCATCCGCCTGCCGATGAAGGACGGCCACGCAACCGGCGAGTATGAGGACTTCCTCACCGGCTTCGTCACCCCCGAGGGCAAGGTCTGGGGCAGGCCGGTCGGCGTCGCCGTCGCACCCGACGGCTCGCTCTTCGTCTCCGACGACGGCTCGCACTCCATCTGGCGCGTCAGCTACGTCGGCAAGTGAGGAAGGCGGCAATTAGTTAATCCAAGGGTTGCCCCACCCTTGTCGTTCTCGCCTTTGGAACGACAGGGTGGGAGGAGCTCAGTATTAACCGAAATCAGTTTTCTCTTGTCTACCGCCGGGTGCCCCGGGTCCGTGTTTTAGGACCCGGGAAAGCTATGCACCGATCAGCCCTGGAAGTCTTTGCGCATTAATGCCCCGCGTGGTCGCACACTGGAGCGGTGAGAACTGTGGGCAATGCACGCGCATCCGTGAACTGCGAACACCGAACGATGAACGGTGCGTACCCCTGAGTGTACCGGGACATGCGTTACGCTGTGGACCTGAGACATCCGTTACAAGCCCCTTGCGGAGACCCTGGTTTCGAGTTGAGGGGGTTGTTAGAAGACAACTATCTAGTCGCCGAGGCCGTGGGAATGTGGGAATCCCGAAGGGATTTCCAAAGAGTGTGGGAAGGGTGGGAAGCCGGCTTCATGGCTTTCCATGCTTTCCATACTCTGTCATTTCCACGGCCTGCTCTTCGCCCGGGCGCCGCTGAGTTTACAGCTAGATCGTCCAGCGCAATGGGCCGTACTCGCAAGGAAGTGTTCGTCGTGATTGTTGTCAATGAGTGCTTTGGCGATTTGGCATCATTCGAGGACGACTTGCGTCGCTTCGAGCCCATAGACCACGTTCACTGGTGATTGATCTGATGACCGGTGTCGAATACGAGATATCGGGCAACTGGCGGAGCGGTTTGAGCTGACCGTGCACCGAGAGCAATGTGAGATGCCGGTCTATGCCCTGACGGTGGCAAAGGATGGACCGAAGATCACAAAGAACACAAGCGACGTGAACGGTCTGCCGGGCGAGAGCGGCGGGGATTCAAGTGGCCAGTCGACGAGGAGATTCACGAACACCTCGATGCCGAATTTTGCACTGATGATGTTGTTCTTTTTAGACCGGCCAATTGTGGACCAGACGGGGCTTCAGGGGCGATATGACTTTAGCTGACGTGGACATCGAATGACGCGCAAGCGCCGACTGATGGCACAGCGGCGCCGGGGCTATTCACAGCGATCCAGGAGCAGGACGGATTGAAGCTGGAGGCGGTGGAGGGGTTCGCGGATGTGCTCGTAATCGCCAAGGTAGAGAGACCCGAAGCCAACTAAGGCATAAGGCGGCAAGCATCTCCAGCATTTCGGGCCGGATCACCTACAACACGGGAAGTACGTCCTTATCGGTGCGTTTGGACGGCTGCCGATGCCGACAAACTTCTCACACCGAAGTCACCTCATCCACTATGATCCGTTGCCGCGGACGGGCTGGCGATCAACAAGGTACTGAGGTCGACCGCGAACTTCGAAGAATTTGCGTTCGGCGGCCATCTCGCCTGCGTTATAGGGGACGACAGCAGTTTTAGAGCTGCGCGAGGTGCTGGATGTTGCGAAAGAGATGGCTTGGAGTAATGGTGGTAGCTGCCGTACTTGAGGCTATGCTATGGGTCTCGGCGAATGGATGGGCGCAGGAAACCGGCGATGCGCCTACGAAACTACAGGCGATGGAGAAGATCGACGACCCCGATTGGGACGTGGTATCGGTGCGCGCGGCCGATCCGGATGGATTGAACTCCGGGTACCACCTTGAGGGGAGGGACATCGACATCGAGCGGAAGACGGTGGAGAACATGCTGCAGTGGGGCTATGGCGTGCACAAGACGCAGATTGCGAACGCTCCTGAGTGGGTGCGGGAGGAGGTGTGGGACGCGAAGGGCTATGCGAATATGCTTGGACAGCCGAGCGTGAAGCAGTTTCAAGGCTTAACGCGGAAGCTGCTAGCGGAGCGGTTTGGGCTAGTGACACACACGGAGCAGCGCGAGATGGCGGTGTATGTGCTGACGGTGGCAAAGGGAGGGCCGAAGCTGGCTGTAAGCAAATCAGATCCGAATGGGCAGCAGAACGGAAATGACGGCCCGAACGGCGGGGAGGTAACGATGCAGATGGAGAATTGTCCGAT